>DQSN01000036.1 GCA_015663245.1 Leucothrix mucor | reverse complement strand
TTCTTATCGTAGTGTTCCTCGTATTCTCAACTTGTTTCATCAACAAACTGCCCTCAACATCACATGGATTCCTCATTTTACATCGGTTATTAACTTGACCATTACAGTTCGAGAGTTTGAAAGGGTGGAAGGTTTGAAAATAGAAAGCTGGGTATAGCATTAATTGTAGGTGAGTTCATTACAGCAAAAGCAACTAGAACAGTTTGAAGTTGAAATAAGAGCTGATGAACGTAAAAAGGTGATTGCTGAGTTGATAGAACAAGGTAGATCAACCTTTGAATAGAGTATATATTTTACTTTCCACCGCTTTTGGTCAATTTTTTTTAACGCTAAAATGAAGTATTTTCCAAAACATGGTGGATATACTGCATATTTTCAGCAGAAGAAAACCAGCTTTCCGCTAAGGCATAGCGCCATTTTATTTGGTTTTGGCAATAGACTTTCAGAATATCCCGCAGTTGCTGGTTTTTTGTCGCTGTGTTTTTTTCTTTTCTGATTTCTATATCACAAAATATAACGGGCTTTTTGACCAATTAAAAGGCGACAGGAAGACTTACTTCATTGGCATAGTAAAGGCAATTCAATAGGTTGATCCCTTTTACTGAACGCCCTACGGTGTGATCGTAATGCCAATAAATCAAATCATTCTCTTTACTGTGCGGCTTCTCTTGGATGGTATCATCCAAGATCAACACCCCATCCTCTATTTCTATTTCTCTGGCTGTTTCTTAATCACTTTCCAAAGCTCTTTTGATGCGAGGTCTTGTTGAGAAAGAAAACGAGTGACATGATCATGACTCTCCGCATCATCTAAAATATTGGATAGCTCTGTGGCTGTTGTATAGCTGAAAGAGGTGATTAAATAATCAGTATATAAATCAAAAATATCAGGTTTATTCATGCTGTTCTATTTTAGTAGAATTTTCAGCTACTGCGTAATATCAGTTAAGTAGTAGCGATGGAATAACTTATTACAATCATTTATTGCCTTAGCTAGACCTAGAATTAAGAACTTGTCTAAAAAAACTTTACGGAAGTGATAGGACAGGTGTACTAGAGTTTAGAGTAGGGGTCAGAAAAAAATCGTAAGTAGGCTCTGTTTAAATGCGGTGTATTTTTCCTTGTGTTTAGTGATTTAGATCATCGCTTGTACTGGCTCAAAGGTTGTATTATTTCAATGGAAATAAGCTTATTTACTATCATGGTATGTCACCAAATTTTCTTGAGAAATATATGTCTATAGATGATTTTTAGGGAGTATAAATAATGGAAAATAAAGACTTTGAAAGAAAGCTACAACGTGGCTATGAAGAGATGCTTGATAATGTCCGCAACTTTATTGAAAAGGAAGGTAAAACAGTTAAAGACGCAGTGAATGCATCAGAAGATAAACTAAGCGAATGGGGTGAGTTGACACGAGAAGAGGTGTTCAAGATTAGCCAAGAGGTTCGTGATGATGTGGGTCACTTTGGTGAAACATGGAATGAAGCAAAAGACTATTTCCATGAGCGGTTAAGCCTAGATGCGGATTATATTAAAGACTCGGTGTGGGACAAGCTAAGTGGTATCGCAAATAATGCAACATTAGACTTTATCGAGTTCCAAAAAGATTTACAAGAAAGAGTGGAAGGCATTGCTGAGGATTTTCATCAGGATGAACATCAAGAGCATAATGTATGGCGTAGTGATCGAGAATTTTGGTTGGTTGAAATTGATCTTTGGCAACAGGAGCATAAAAAGGCGGAAGAAAAATTAAATGCTATAGCAAAAAATATTGATCAACATGGAGAGCTATTGCAACAGCATGTGCAAACAATACGCCTACACGAAGAGGTGGATCATAAACATGAAGAAACATTAGCCGCTGTAGAAAAAGATCCTAGTAGTAAAGTGCGCCAAGATAAAAATGCGGAAGGGGATAAAGAGCATGAGCAAATGCGAGACTTGCATAAAGAACAAACGGTATTCCATGCAAAGCTTAAAGAGGAGCATAGAAAATCAATGGTATTAATTGAGAAGCTATATAAATTGAGTAATAAATAAGATTGCTTATATTGAAAAATAAAGGAGGTTGTAATTTGATTTTTCTTTGAGAATACAGCGGTAATTTACCCTCCGTTGGGTCGGGGAAGGTAGATTCACGTCCATCTTCATGTCATCCTTTTTTATGCTATATTTACTCTTTTATTTGAAGGTCATATGTTGGAACTTCAAATTTTTATCAAAGGGGATAAGTAAGTGCAAAGCAAAAAAATACTAGTGATAATTTCTACAACATTATTTAGTAGTGTGTTATTGAGCGCATGTGGTGGCAGTGAGCAAACAGAGTCAAAAGTTACTAAAAGTGATGCTGCTGTTGCTAAGGTTTCCGAAAAAATGCCTGAGAAAAAAGCTCCAAAAGAGCAGGCTCCGAAAGAACAAGCTATTGATAAAGTAACGAAAGGACCTACGGTTGATATGGTTGCGAAAAAGGCAGCAATGAAAGTGCGAGAGAAAGAAACGGTACGGATGACGCTAGATTCTGCAAAGAATTCTATCTCAAATGCTGCTCAAGCAGGGTTTGAATGGACAGTTTGGAAAAAAATGATAGCGAAGGCTGAGGTAGCTTTTAAAGGCGGTGATATGGAAAAAGCAGCTACAATTTCTTATAAAATACTTCACCAAAGCAACGCTGCTTTAAAGCAGGCAACTGTAGCAGAAAAAGCTGGACCACGTTTCTAGTAAATATACCGTAAGTAATTGCTAGCTCATTTTTGAATGCTTCTTGGAAAAGGGACTTTAAAGTCCTCTTTTTCTATATTGTTTGATTTGAATATATGCTTTGTAGGATTGATATTTTAGAAAATAGATACATACAGTTCAAAATCCCACTTTAGTAACAGAGCGTGGGTTCAAGCCCCACCTTTGCCCTAGCTTTTAAAAGCTACTCCCCCATAAACCGCTCAATCTCATCTACTTCTTTCAACAATGCCCCAGTCAACACCTCATTTCCATCCCGCGTAACCAACACATCATCTTCAATGCGTATACCAATATTCCACCATTTTTCATCCACATTTTCATCGGGTGATATATAAAGCCCAGGCTCTACGGTCAGTACCATGCCAGGCTCTAGCAAACGCCATTGGTCATCTACTTTATAATCGCCTACATCATGGACATCTAGCCCTAACCAGTGACCTGTTTTGTGCATATAAAACTGTTTGTAGGTTTCTTCTTTGATGATTTCATCAATATCACCTTCAAGTAATTCTAGTTCTAATAAGCCTGATGCGAGTACATTAACGGCAGCCTCATGGGGTTGATTCCACGTGTTACCCGCTTGGACTTGTTCGATAGCGGCGGCTTGAGAGTCGAGTACCAGTTGATATAACAAGCGTTGTGGCTCGCTGAATATGCCATTGACAGGGTAGGTGCGGGTAATATCACTGGCATAACCTTGATACTCTGAACCTGCATCAATCAACAATAAATCACCATCTTGCAACAGCGCGTTATTGTCGATGTAATGCAAAATACAGCCGTTTTCACCGCCACCAACAATCGAGGTATAAGCAGGTTCCATCCCCGCAGTGCGGAATTCGTGCAATATCTCTGCCTCTACTTGATACTCATACAGCCCCACACGGCAGAGTTTCATCGCCCGTTGATGTGCCAAAATAGCAGTCTTTGCCGCATGGCGCATACAGCGTTGCTCGGCTTTAGATTTATACAAACGCATATCATGCAAAATCAAATCCAGCGAGATGAACTCATGCGGTGCTCTAACGCCATTGCGAATTTTTTGGCGTAAACTATTCACCCACGACATAACACGCTGATCGAAAATAGAATCAGCGCCCATGCTGTAATGCACAGCTGTTCGATTCTCCATTAGCCCAGGTAAAATATCGTCAATATCATCAATCGGGAAGGCATCATCAGCACCGTATAAAGCCTTTGCTCCCTCCAACCCAGCCATACGACCCGTCCAACGCTCGGTTTTTTCATCCTTCTCACGGCAGAACAGCAAAAACTCGCCTTCCTCGCGCTCAGGTACAAATACCGCAACTGCCTCAGGCTCATTGAAATTGGTTAAATAAAGAAAGTCACTCTCTTGACGAAAAGGAAACTCTGCATCACGGTTACGAATTTTAAGTGCCGCAGAAGGAACAATCGCAATCGCACCACTGCCCACCATACTTAAAAGATGATCGCGACGATTAGAAAATTCGCTGGCTGTAAATTGAGGTGGTTTCTTGAGCGGTGCATTCATAGCGGGTTTCCTGATGATGATAAAATGATGGCGAGAACGTGTATAAAGCAACTATTACATTGTCTTATAATGACTGCAAATTATTTGATCTAGAATGTGTCGTAAGCTTCGACAAGCTTGAGGACTTTAATATAGAAATAGTGGCTATCAGTTTAAGGCGGGACAGTTAATGATTATGCTATTTATCCGCATCTTTCGACAGGCTCAGGACGCTAGTTCCTTGAGTCTGTCAAAGAAGGAGAAGGACATAAGTAACTTTTAAAAGACGACATCTTCGTAAATATCAGCCATGCTGAGGTCTAAATTAAGGCACTTGAGCGTTAGCACATTATCTTTATGATCAAGCAATAGATATTGCCAACCACTTGCGTTACGTTGATAGACTTCGACCTGCATTTTCTCTTGTGAAATCATCAAGTACTCTTGTAGAGACTCAATATTTTGATAGGCATGTAATTTTTCTCGGCGGTCGATAGCCTCTGTCGAAGGCGATAAAACCTCAACAATCAAACAAGGATTTTTTCGGTAGTACTCTTCATTATCATCAGGGGTACAAGCTAAGAGAACATCAGGATAATAAAAACGCTTAAGCTCAGGAATAAACAGCTTCATATCCGCAATAAAAGCTCTGCAATCAGTGCCTCTGGTTTCTTGGCGTAATATAGCGGCTAAATTTAAAGAAATGGTATTGTGCTTTACGCCTGCACCAGCCATTGCATACACATGACCATCATAAAACTCATGGCGTATGTCACTTTCTAGCTCACCTTGTAAGTATTCATTAATACTTAAAGAGCTGACTTCAATGGCTTGTTTACTCATGTTGTTTCCTGATCCATGAATGATAGAGAGATGTCTTCAGTGTAGCATAATAACTAGGGTCGATAATCCGTCCGAAACTGCACCAATATCAACAACAACATGCCAACATAAAGCCAAGCATTACCCAATAACCACAACACCAACGGTACGGTGAGATAATAGCTTCGCATCCCTAACATATAATGCAGTGCGCCATTAGAGACAGTACGAACAGCATATTCTTGATGATTTTTAATGATGTTTTCTTCACGAATACACAAAATAAACCCCGCTTTATTGTAGTAACGTATCGACAAGGTAAAATTGAAAAATGAGAAAAACATAATAATCATCAATAGCAACAATTTAGCGCGAAAGAACTCGATTTGCACTTCATCGCTCAAACCAAAGGTATTATGACGCAAAGCAATGGTAGCTAAGGATTCAGGGTCAAGCAGGAAGTTTAGAATTGCCAATGCTAATAGAGAGCCTGTAGAGGCTAAAAACGTAGCCGACATCGACCAATTTCGCAGGGTTTGTACCGCAAGAATATCCAAATTATTTTTCATGACGCTAATTGTCCATGCTGCACGCGTCGTATTGTACGTGCCAATCGTGGTGGAGAGGGGAGCACGTTTAACGCGGTAATACAAAAACAAGTAATAGCTTAGCCAAAGGATAAAAGCAGGTAGCGAATACAGTACGCCAGTGTGAAAAGTCATAGAATTAGCCCAAATAGAACAATAATTTTCGCTTAGCTTCAACTATAAAACAGCAAGAAGCAAATACTGATGAAAGTGAATTTTTCGGTTATGATCGGGGCATCTTTTTTACAGAGCCTCAGTAGCCCGTTGCAGTACCGCGAAATACGGGAGATCGTCGCTCGAACCTTCCCGCATTGCGTAAACTTCATGCGGGCTACAAGTCATAACTCACATTACAAAAGGAATAAACTTATGGGTTTTTTAGCAGGAAAACGTGTTCTTATCGCGGGTGTTGCCAGTAAACGCTCAATCGCTTATGGCATCGCCGCCGCTATGCATCGCGAAGGCGCAGAGCTAGCCTTTACCTATCAAAATGATCGTTTAAAAGGACGTGTTGAGAAGTTTGCCGCTGATTTTAACACCGATATAGTCATCCCTTGTGATGTTGGCAGTGATGAGTCCATCGAAAACTGCTTTGCAGAGTTAGCTAAAAGCTGGGATGGTCTGGATACTCTAGTGCATTCCGTTGCTTTCGCGCCTAAAGAACAACTCGCGGGCAGCATTGTTGAAAACACCACCCGCGAAGGCTCGGCTATCGCCCACGACATCAGCGCCTACAGCTTTATCGCCATGGCAAAACACGCCAAACCAATGATGGAAGGACGTAATGGCTCGATGATGACATTAAGCTACCTCGGTGCAGTCGCCTCCATCCCTAACTACAACATAATGGGCATGGCAAAAGCCAGTTTAGAAGCCGCCGTGCGTTACATGGCATACGACCTTGGCTCTGCTGGAATCCGCGTAAACGGCATCTCCGCAGGTCCTATCCGCACCCTAGCAGCAGCAGGCATTGGCGACTTCCGTAAAATGCTCGATCATGTAGAAGAAAACGCACCGCTACGCCGTAATGTCACTATTGATGAAGTCGGCAATGTCGCCGCCTTTATGTGTTCCGATTTAGCATCGGGTGTAACCGCTGAGATTACTTATGTCGACAGTGGTTATAGCACGGTGGGCATGTCGGGCTATGGCGGAGAATAATTTTTCTGTATGACAACGTAGAGACAAGGCATGCCCTTGTCTCTACAGCAACACTGATGGAGAGATATAATGAGTCAGATAATACTGATGACCACTACTATTTAGAAAAGTTGTGTTTGATTGTTGAAGTGTTACCTCTATCGACATAAACGAAATCCATATCCAAAGATAAAAAGAGAATTTACACGTTGTTTTTATTGTCGGTGGTAAAGCAGAAAAAGTCGTGTCGGATGGTGTAAACTTATCCAACACTACACAGTGGCTTATCAGGGTTGCCACGTTAAAATCTTCTTTTTATCTTCGGACGTGAATTTGATTTATGTCATACAT
>DQSN01000049.1 GCA_015663245.1 Leucothrix mucor | reverse complement strand
GCCCTGCGCTTACCTTCAAATAGTGCAATATTCCCCGAAACCGAGGCTAAATCATAAGTCCCAGCAACGCGATAAGTATCATAATTGTTATCATTCACACAAAACCAGCCCATTTCTAGCCCTTCGATCATACCCACGCCAGACACAAGTATCGCAAAGTTTATATCCTCCTTCTCCGCAAGATTAAGCAATGATTTCATTAGATATTCACCTGGCTCTAAGCGCATAAAAACATCATTTTTTGCTCGATAATATTCCACAATTATTCCTCATACTTATAAATAGAGGACATATTGACACAAACTATTCCGCCGAACCATTCAGCAAATGCACATATTCTCCATATATCCCTGTCAATTACTGCAAATCATTCCTTTATTGTTCTACAAATAAACAAGGAAAAAGGAAACCCCATGCACGTTAAAATGATTCTCCCTTCCCTGCAAGAAGCTGGCTCCCCTAACTGGCGACCCATTAAATACTCACTTTTTCCTCCACTAGGTTTGGCCACATTAGCTGCTTATCTACCGCCTGATTACTCGGTTGAAATTATTGACCAACATATTGAAACTCTTGATTGGGATGATGAGCCAGATTTAGTCATTATTCAGGTGTATATCACCAATGCATCGCGTGCTTATAAAATTGCAGATCATTATCGGGCTAGAGGTTGTTATGTTTGTCTAGGGGGATTGCATGTAACCTCACTGCCACAAGAGGCAGCGCTGCATGCTGATTCTATTTTTCTTGGGCCAGGTGAAGAGACTTTTCCACAATTTCTTGCCGACTTTCGCATGGGTGTCGCACAAGCTCGTTACGAGTCATCAGTGCGAAACTTAGAGCACCTTCCTCCCATACGACGAGATTTGATTAAACGTGATAAATATCTTGTGCCAAATTCTATCGTAGTCACGCGCGGTTGCCCCTACCACTGCACCTTTTGTTATAAGGATGCCTTCTTTAAGGGCGGAAAATCATTTTACACCCAGAAAGTAGATGCTGCTTTAGCCGAAATAGATCGTTTAGCAGGCAAACATCTTTATTTTTTGGATGATCATTTACTCGGTGATCCACGCTTTGCGCGTGCTTTATTTGATGGTATGCAAGGCATGGGGCGATTATTCCAAGGCGCATCAACCGTCAATGCTATTTTAAAAGGTGATTTAATTGAGCATGCTGCCAAAGCAGGTCTGCGTAGCGTGTTTATTGGGTTTGAATCACTCGGCAACAGCTCTCTCGAATTCTCCAATAAAAAGCAAAATATCGGTCGCGATTACAATAGAGCTATTCATCGCTTGGATGATTTAGGCATCAAAATCAATGGAAGTTTTGTTTTTGGATTAGACGGGGATAAGCCAGATGTTTTTAAACGCACCGTTGATTGGGCTGTCTCGCAAGGCATCACTACCTCCACTTTTCATATAGCAACACCTTACCCCAGCACCGAATATTATAAGCAAATGCAAAACCAAGGACGCATATTGACAGATGATTGGAACTTATACGATACCAGACACGTCGTCTTTAAACCCAAAGGTATGACCGCAAAGCAATTAAAAAATGGCTATGAACAAGCTTATAAAGACTTTTACTCTTGGTCGAATATTTACAAAGCTAGCCAACAACACCCCACCTTTAATCAACAGGTTCGCCATTTTGCTTACAGTGCAGGCTGGAAAAAAGCAGAACCTTTATGGAACTGGGCAACTCAAGCAGGCTTGTTAGGACATATGCGTCGGGCTTTAGAAATGACATTAGATGGAAGCAATAAGGAACATAATAAAAAGGAGAAAAATGCTTATGCTTTGGAAAAAAACCTTTGATTGGATCGCAGTGATGATAGGAGCAACCATCCTAAGAGGAGAAATGAGTGTCGTAGTAGAACCGCGCCCACTCACATTTGAAGACATACAACGGACTAGGCTGGAATAGCTCCCGTTATGATAGTCGCTGGATATTAAAGCCTGGTATTACAGGCTTAGCACAACTTTATGGAGGGTGCGGTGTGCGTGTATCATAGTTAATGGACAGGGTTTATATCAAAAAAATATCAATTGGATTGGATTTGAAAATAATATTTCTGTCATTTGCAGTGAATGTTTTTGGTAAACGTAGGGTGAGGGAGTTTTTGTTTAATCACTGAGTTTAGAGAAGGGGTGTTCTGAAAAAGTATGTAAATCAGGACTTGAACTCCCAATTTACATAAACTTTGTCGATAGTGCTTATTCTAGCAAAGATAGCCGCTCTATTTTTACTGTCTGGATTTAATATAAACCACGCCATCTTCAATTTTAGTATCAAAGACATTAGTGCAGCCTTCGTCTGGTGCGATTGCTTCGCCGCTGTCTAACTGAATTTTCCAATTGTGTAGTGGGCAGGTGACGGTTGTACCATGGACGATGCCTTGGGATAACGGACCTTTTTTGTGCGGGCATTCATCTTTTAGTGCAAACACTTTGTCTTCGCTATTACGGAAGACAGCGATTGTCATACTGTCTGTTTCTACGGTTCTAGCACCTAGCGCTGGAATTTCATCTAGCTTGGCAACTTTCATCCAATCATTCATTTTTATTTACCTAAAATTATGTGTAAAGGTAGGGTGGATAAGGTACGCCACCCACTATTTGTGGGAAAGAGTACTGTCATATGGTGTTATTGCTTATCCAAGCTACGTTTAAGGCTACTTTATAATATTTATGCGGTGACTTTT
>DQSN01000198.1 GCA_015663245.1 Leucothrix mucor | reverse complement strand
TCAGACATTTTTAGCAAAAATGACGGGAGCTTATAAAAGACTTGTATCAACTGTTAGTCATTGTTATCGCTGATCAAATCCAACGCCTATTTGGTAAAACTCTGGACGACCCAGTCCATAAAAAACAAAGAAGCAAGTTGGACAATTTTGCCACCCAACTTGCTAACTAGCAAAGATAAATCTATAGCGCTAAAGGTGTTAAAGCTTTGGCTGATGCTGCCATTGCATCACGCTTCTCTTTAGCAAGAGGGATTAAACCTTTATCCGTTAAGTAACCTTCATCACCCCAAGCAGCTTCGCTAGTAAACTCTTTTAGGAATGCTTCGATACCTGGAACTTTGCCGATATGTGATTTTTTCACGTAGAAATATAGGGGGCGAGAGATAGGGTAAGTGCCATCAGCAATCGATTTAAAAGACAGCTCTTTGCCATCTATCACTGCGCCTTGTACCTTGTCTGAGTTTTGGTCGAGGAAACTAAACCCGAAAATTCCTAAGGCTTTAGGGTTCTTCTGTAGCTTCTCAACGATTAAGTTGTCATTTTCACCCGCTTCAACATACATGCCATCTTCACGTATGGAGTGACAAACCGTTTTGTATTCTTGCTTATTTGATTTTTTAAGTGCTTTGATAAAGTCAAACGTCTTACATCCGCCTTCCATTGCAAGCTCTACAAATGCATCTCGCGTTCCTGATGTTGGAGGTGGGCCTAATACTTCAATTTTAGTCGCAGGTAACGCAGGGTTAACCTCTTTCCAAGTCGTATAAGGATTTTCAACAAGCTTTTTACTGCCATCTGTAGCAGGCACTTTTTTTGCTAATGCTAAGAAAAGATCTTTGCGCGAAAGTTTCATAACTGATGATTTTTTAGAGTTAGCAATAGCGATACCATCAAACCCAATTTGTATTTCGATAATATTCTTAACGCCATTTGCTTGGCACTTATCAAACTCACTCTGCTTAATACGACGAGAAGCATTAGTCACATCAGGGGTGTCAATACCATTGCCCGCACAGAATAACTTCATACCACCCCCAGTGCCTGTAGATTCAACCTTGGGTGTTTTTTTTCCCGTCTTTTTTCCGTAAGTTTCGGCAACAACTGTTGAGAAAGGATAAACGGTTGATGAACCCACAATATCAATGTGATTACGCGATTGAGCAAATGTAGAAGAAGCTGCAGAAGCAAGCCCAAGTGCAATTATTAGTGAAAGTTTTTTCATGGTTAAAGTCCTTGTTTGATTGATCTTGGACTTAGTTTATGGAGTGAATATGACAGTTGTGTGACAGGGAGGGGTTTATTTACTATTATATAGTTTGTAAAAGATGTAACTGTAGTTTCATAGGCTCCTGATCACTCTTGGCTCCGCCTCAAGCATAATCCCAAATTTATCCCTCACGGACGCTATAATCTCTTCTGCAAGCCCCCATATTTCTTTTCCTGAAGCGCCACCATGATTAACTAACACCAAAGCATGTTTTTCATAAACCCCAGCATCTCCTTGTTGCTTTCCTTTCCAGCCGCATTGATCAATTAACCATGCAGCGGAGGTTTTCATATTATTGTTTTTTTGTGGATAGCCTGAGAGAGTAGGGTGCTGTTGTTTAAGCTCTTGCCATTGTTTTGTAGTAAGGATGGGGTTTTTAAAGAAGCTTCCTGCGTTACCTATGACGGTGGGGTCAGGTAGTTTGCTCTGGCGTAGGGCGATAATACTATTACTGATATTAAGCGCATTGAGTGTTTGCCCCTCTAAACTGTCTTTTATTCCTGAGTAGTCAATTTTCCATTGCGGATTTTTATCGAGTTTTATAGTGATGTTTTTAATTAAGTATTCATCAAAAGCTATTGATTTAAAATAACTATCACGGTAATTAAATTGACAGTCTTTTTTTGTGAATATTTTGGTTTTTCCTGTGGATAGTTCTATCGCTTCTAGTTCGTGAAAGCAATCGGCAAGCTCTACGCCATAAGCACCGATATTTTGCATCGGCGCTGCGCCTACTGTGCCAGGAATTAAAGATAGGTTTTCTAATCCTGCATAGCCATTTTCGACTGTCCAGCGCACAAATTGATGCCAATTTTCACCTGCTGCGGCTTTTATATAAATATATTCATTATCCTTAGCTAATAACTCAATACCTTTTGTTTGGATGATAGCGCTCAAACCTTGGTAGTCATTTTTAAATAGCATATTACTACCGCCCCCTACTAAAAGAAGAGAATGATCCGATGTTTGTCGCCACTCTAAAAGCTCATCAATATCAGCGTTGTTTTTAATGGTTGCAAAATATTGGCTATTTACATCAATACCGAAACTATTGTAGTTTTTTAGTGATTTATTGCTTTTTATTTTCATGGGGTTATTGAGTTAATTTGTTTTGCATAAGCATAAGAAATCCAAGTTTTCAGCTTGGATTTCTCACTTTAAGAGCTAAGGTTCTTGTTGCCTGAATACCGATATTTATTGGAGGTAAGTTATTTAGACTACTTCGCGATCACGAACACCTAACAAATATAAAATCCCGTCCAAGCCTAGTGTTGAGATAGCATGACGCGCATTTTTTTTCACAACAGGCTTGGCATGAAAAGCGACACCTAAACCTGCAATTCCCAACATGGGTAAGTCGTTAGCACCATCACCAACGGCAATAGTTTGCTCCATGCTGATACCCAAGTCTTTTGCCATATTTTGTAATAGCTCGGCCTTTTTTTCACCATTGACAATATCACCTTTTACTTTTCCTGTGAGTTTGCCATCAACAATATCTAGATCATTTGCAGAGACGCAATCAAGATCAAATTTTTCTTTCAGATGATTTGCAAAATAGTTAAATCCACCCGACAAAATGCCAACTTTATATCCCATACGTTTTAGATTTTGAATTAAGCGTTCAGCACCCTCAGTGATAGGTAAGTCTTTGGCTATTTGCTGCAAAACCGACTCGTCTAAGCCTTTAAGCGTTGCAAGACGAAGTTTATAGCTATCATCAAAAGGGATTTCTCCGAGCATAGCCGATTCTGTAATAGCAGCAACTTTCTCACCAACACCTGCGGCTTTTGCTAATTCGTCCATCACTTCACATTGAATGAGTGTTGAGTCCATATCAAACACGATAAGGCGGCGATTACGGCGGTAGAGGTTATCCACTTGAAAGGAAACATCGACTTCGTCGTTTTGGGTGATGGCAAGCAGTTCTTGCCTAAATTGCTCTAGGTTTTCGGTATGCCCACGGGTTGTAAACTCTACACAAGCACGACGATTGGTATTTTCATCAACGAGAGAAAAGCGACCAGAGAGGCGAGTAATGTTGGCTATATTTAAACCAAATCGTGAGATAACTTCAGCAATATGGCTGATATTGTTAGCCGTTAGTTTACGACCTAATAGCGTGATGATATAGCTGGGTTTACCCTGTGATTGCACCCAGTTTTCATACTCATCATCGCCAATGGGTGAGAAATCAACTTTTAGGTTTTGTTTGTGGGCAAGAAAAAGTAATTCCTTCATGACTGCACCTGACTCTTTTTCATCAGGAATTTCCAGTAGCATGCCTAAATTTAACAAGTCATGGATAACGGATTGACCAATATCTAAAATATTTACGCCATGGTGACTTAATACGTCGGTAAATGTTGCCGTTACGCCAGCATAATCTTGACCGCTGATGGTTAATAATAAAATTTCGCGCATAATATTTCCCAACTTATTCACTATTTAGATATCGTGAATTCTACCGTAGTTAAAGTATTCACTCCTAATTAATCCCACAAAACTTTCACTTCCTACCTTTTGATATGAAACATTGTCGCACTGCGTGACGGATCTGATAACGAAAAAGATCAACAAATAGGGGCTAAAATTGTGAGATTAATTAGGCGCGGCTGTTTTAGTCAGGGTTTACCTTTTAAAATTGAGCTATAATCCCGCCTTTCACACCAGACTGAGTTTAAATCCATGTCAAAAGCCATTAAAAAAGTTGTTCTCGCCTACTCTGGCGGCTTAGATACCTCGATCATTGTTAAATGGTTGCAAGAAACCTATCAATGTGAAGTAGTTACTTATACTGCTGATGTTGGTCAAGGCGAGGAAGTCGAACCTGCACGTGCTAAAGCTGAAGCAATGGGAATTAAAGAGATTTACATTGATGATTTACGTGAAGAGTTTGTGCGTGATTATGTTTTCCCAATGTTTCGTGCCAATACGGTTTATGAAGGTGAGTACCTCCTTGGTACTTCTATCGCACGTCCTTTGATTGCAAAGCGTTTAATCGAAGTAGCCAATGAGACAGGCGCAGATGCTATTTCTCATGGTGCAACGGGTAAAGGTAATGATCAAGTACGTTTTGAGTTAGGTGCTTATGCGCTTAAACCTGGCGTTGAAGTGATCGCTCCTTGGCGTGAATGGGATTTGAACTCTCGTGAAGACTTAATGGCGTATGCGGCTAAACATGGTATTGAAGTTGATACTAAAAAAGGAAGCAAAAAGTCTGCTTACTCGATGGATGCGAATCTGCTACATATTTCCTATGAAGGTGATATTTTAGAAGATCCTTGGAACGAAGCGGAAGATGATATGTGGCGTTGGTCAGTATCACCTGAGGATGCACCTGACAAAGCAACTTATATAGAGATTGGCTATGAAAAAGGAGATCCTATTAGTATAGATGGTGAAGCACTTAGCCCTGCGACTATGTTAGAAACACTCAATAAGTTAGGTGGCGATAACGGCATCGGTCGTGATGATATTGTTGAAAATCGTTTTGTAGGTATGAAATCACGTGGTTGTTATGAAACGCCAGGTGGAACCATCATGCTTAAAGCACATCGTGCGATGGAATCACTCACTTTAGACCGTGAAGTGATGCATTTAAAAGATGAGCTAATGCCACGTTATGCAAAGATTATTTACAACGGTTTTTGGTGGAGTCCTGAGCGTGAGATGATGCAAAAAATGATAGATGCATCACAGAAGCATGTGAACGGAACAGTTCGTTTGAAACTTTATAAAGGCAATGTGATGGTTGTAGGGCGTAAATCTGAGTCAGATAGCTTGTTTGATGAAAGTATTGCTACCTTTGAAGATGACGAAGGTTCTTACGATCAAAAAGATGCGGCTGGTTTTATTAAACTAAATGCACTGCGTTTACGTATTGCGGCTGATCGTAACGAGTAATGATTTTTTGGTGTAGCCCCGTTTATGTAGATATTATACGGGCTATTACCTATTTATTAATCTGGATATGATATGGATGATCTCAGTGGTAGGTTGATGACATTAGAGATAATGTTTATGGGTCAGGAAGATATTATCGAAACCTTAAATACCTTAGTTCATCAGCAACAAATTAAAATTGATCTGCTAGAGAAGCAATTGGTACAAGTAGTAGAAAAAGTTGAAAATGCAGCTGAGCAAGAAGTAGAAGAAGCACCACCACCGCATTATTGATTATGTCGATTCCTTTCTCTCAAAATATTGCCGTCAGCGGTAGTGAAGCTTGTGACCTTCAATTTTTAAATTTACTCGCAGTCCAGCTCGATGTAGCCGTTATTTCCCCTCAAGACCTTCTCCGCAGATTAAAGTCCCAATCACTTCACTATTTATTGTATCTCGATGATAATCGCTTAGAGTTACGCGCCTGTCAGGGCAAAAAAACCAATGCTGTACTTGTTGATTTTTTAGAAGGGAAATCTCGTCATCGACGCTTATACGGTGGTGGAAAAGGGCAAGATTTGATTAAAGCAATCGGTCTAAAAAAAATACCTAATGCTACGGTGCTTGATGCAACTGCTGGTTTAGGTGGTGATTCTTTTGTCTTAGCGACTTTAGGTTGCCAATTAACACTTTTGGAAAGAAATCCTATTGTTTACCATTTGTTAAATAATGGTTTGAAACGTGTTTTTGATTCAGATGATAGTGATGTAAAAGGGATTTGTTCTCGGATGAGTTTGCATAATCAAAGTGCTGTTGAATACTTAACACAGCTAACATCAAATGATCATGCCCTTATACCTGATGTTATTTATCTTGATCCAATGTTTCCAGAACGTAAAAAATCAGCAAAAGTGAAAAAAGAAATGTCCTTCTTTCATGATATTGTGGGGGATGATAGCGATAGCCATGAGTTGTTTGAAATAGCTTTAAAGTGTGCCACTAAGCGTGTTGTTGTGAAGCGTCCTCGTTTAGCTGAAACTTTAACAAAATTGAAGCCACAGTTTAGCATCACGGGTAAATCAACACGCTATGATATTTATCATCCACTAACAAAATTCTAAAAAAATGCCTCTAGTCACCTAACTTGCAACATTAATCTGTACAGAAGATGAACAAAAAATAGTAATCGTTTACTTTCGTCTGTATGAAACAACAAGAATTACATTGTCTAGTTATAAGGGGTCAGGTAGGGCGCTATCCAGCGCTTGTACAAACATTAGGTAAGTTTTCTGAAAACATCAAAGTTGACTTAATTGATAATGATGTGATTAAAGTCAAGCAAGCCTTAATGGATGACAAGCTGGGATTAGTTTTCCTTTTTCAAGAAAGCGGGCTTTCTATCGAAGCCTTGGCAGAATTGATGAGGAAAAATGGCTCGGAAGCTATTTTAGTTTCTCTTGATGAAAAGCGACCACAATCAGCTTTATCAGTTAAAGCAGGGTATCGAGGGGTGCAAGTATGTAACTTGCATTATAATCCTGCTGGCTCTATGTCTCATCTTGCCTTAAAGTTTTTATCTCAATATGCATTCCTGAAATCAGAGTTCCGCAATTGCAAATCACTATTGCATGTTTCTGAACAACGGTGCCATTGGTTAGTCGACTCTAGCTCAGAAGCTGTTGCCTATGTCACGGATGATCTACATCTCTATGCCAATGAAACTTATATAAATTTATTTTCACATGGTTCTCTGCACAGCTTAAAACTCAGCGCAGTATCAGATTTGATACTGGAAGATGAAAAAGAAGTTTTCTTTGATTTTATACGACAGCATGAAGATAGAAATGTTAAAGCATCCGCATTAGTGGTTACGGTGCACCCGCTTAAAGGGGAAGATTTTCGTGCCAGTATCCGTCTTATTCCCACTGTTTTTTGTGGTACACGTTGTTATCAGCTTTGGGTAAGGAGACTGGGTTCTGGAAATAGACGGTCAATTTTACAAAATATTGATGAGCAAAGCTTTGATGCGTCCGCAAATATTATTCCTCAGAAGACGAAATCTCCTTGGGGTGATACTCCTCAAGCCAAAAAAGTGGCAGACCCTATTATCATTAAAGAGAGTCGTCGTGATACAGGAAAAAAACGGGCAATACGCAGTCGGTCTTTTATGCCTGCAAATACTCCCACTAAAAGTAAACGTCCTAGTGGTTACAATACCTTGTTAAAAAGAGTTTTAGCAAGACATGAAGTTTCGCTGAGTATCTCGCAATTAGATAATTTGCATGAGACAGATACCCGTACCAGACAATATATTGTTGATTTGAATGTATCGGAGCTTGAATATAGAAACTTGGTGAGTAAGCTGCCCAAAAAATATCATAGTATTTTTTGGGACCAAATAATGCTTATTTTGCTATTTCAGCGTTTAAGACAAACTAGCTCTAAACAGATGAAGTTGATTATTCCTCTTAGCGAAGCATCTGCTAAAGATGATATTTTGATCAACTGGCTCAAAGCTAGTATTTTTCATCTTGGCAATAATGTTGAAGGCTGTACTTTTCTCTTATCATTTAAAGAAGGCTTGGCTAAAAACGAAAAGAATATCGATAGCTTAAAGCAGGTATTGGACACTTATCAGTGCTCTATAGGTGCAGATAATTTAGAGATTAACCACCACACTAAGACCTTATTAAAATTTGTTAAGCCAACATTTGTACGCTTTTCAAAAAAATGGGTGATGGCCAATATTAAAAATAAACAACAAGCAAAAAAGTTATCAAATGCAATTAAAACACTAGAAAAAAATAATATAAGAGTAATTGCTCCTTATCATTCTGGGCGGCAGATGAAGAGGCTTTTTGAGGTTTCAGGGGCTTCCTTTTGTCAGAAACAGGCAGTCAGCTAGGTAACAAAGCAATACAATTATCGCAACATAAAAAACTATTTCGGTTTAAGCACTGTAATAAAATAATAATAAAAATATGAAAACGATAACTAATACAGTCAATATTGCCGTTGTTACGCAGAATTATGCTATTCCTGCGTGGCAATATAGGGCATTGGAAAATATTTTACAGGTAGAAGGAATAGAGCTTTCATTATTGCTTAACTATCCAACTGAAAAAATACATCCATTTATATTTCAACCTTCCCAGCACATAGAGCGCTACTTGTATCATTGCCAGCCTCAATTCTTTGCTCATGAAGATATCCAAGAGATTGCAAATGATGCTGAACGTATTGATTTATCGAGCGAGGCTCTCGTTGATCTAAGTAATACAGATTTTGTTATCAACTTTACCGAAAATGTATTGGCAGATGATTTGCTAGTACAGCCAAAGCTAGGTGTATGGTCGATCTTTATTGGTGATAATCAACAAGAAAAATCACAATTAAGCGCAATAAATGACTTTATTTCAGAAAGTGATGTTGTCACGCTTGGGTTACAAATCGAAACATTTTCTATTACGCCTAATATTACCTTGCATCAATCTAGCATAAATATTGATATGAAATCGCCTTGCCTTACAGCTAGGCAATGTTTACAGAAGGCTAGTTATTTTATCCCTCACTATTTGAAAAAAATACAAATAAAAGAATCTGTGGATTTAAAAAAAGTGACCTCATTAAAACTGTCGCAGGATGAAGTCTTTAGTATCGAATCAGTAAACCCAATTTGTCAATCCATTAATAGTGCTGGCAATGGCTCGCAAAATTGCTCTTTGTAATAAATTCTATTTAATAAAAATAATAACTAGTAGGAAAAGATCATGCATATTGCTCACGTTATAGAACCTATGGGACACGGCGTATTTATTTGGGTTATAGATATGTCGAATAAGCTGGTGGAGTCGGGCTATGAAGTAACTGTCTTGCACTCTATTCGTGAAGAAACACCCGAAAACTGGCGAGAGATGTTTGATCCTCGGGTAAATTTAATTCATGTACAAATGAGCCGTGCGATTGATCCTGTTATGGATATTAAAGCGCTCGCAGGACTTTATAAGCACCTTAAACGTATTTCCCCCGATGTTATTCACACACACTCATCAAAAAGTGGCTTTCTTGCACGAGTAGCAGGTTTTTTATTAAGAAAAAATCATACTCTTCTATATACCTCTCATGCTATTCATTATCCATTGATACAGCAATTTTTCAAACGTCAGGTTTATAAAGTATTAGAGCTTGTTGGCTACTGGTTGGGAGGGACTATCGTTGCTTGTTCAAAAAAAGAATACGATATAATTTTAAAAGAAATCACCTTTGGCAATAGCAAACGCTTGATCCGAATTAGTAATGGTATCGATGTCGACCAAACTATCCCTAAAGATTACTCTCTGAAAAATAATAAAATTAAAATTGGTGTTTTAGGACGTATATCTGAGCAAAAAGCACCATGGGAATTTGCCAGTATTGCCAAATCGATCAATGCTAAACGTAATGATGTTGAATTTGTTTGGGTCGGCGGTGGCGAAGATGTGGATGTTAAAAGTCTCAATGAAGCTGGTGTACGGGTAACGGGTTTATTAAGCCGCTCGGATGCTCTTAAAGAAGTGTCGACATTTGATATCTTCCTGCAAACATCTTTGTATGAGGGCTTGTCTCTCGCCTTATTAGAAGCTCAAGTCGCTGGAATCCCCGCTGTTGTTACTAATATCCCTGGTAATGATGAAGTAGTGCAGCATGAAAAAACAGGCTATGTTGGCAATACCTCAGCAGAGCTAGAAAAATTCACAGAGTTATTAATTGATGATACTGAGTTGCGCCAGAAATTGGGTGAAGCCGCAATGCAGTACTCTAAACAGTATTTTTCTTTTGATGTAATGGGTGATATTTATAAAGAACACTATCAAGCAATTGTTGATAAGGAAGAGTATAAAATATCAGTAACATCATAAAAAATAAACTAAATACTTAATTAACAACCTCTTATGGGAGGTAAATCTACAGCAAAAACTGACACTTTTAGGAAAAACACGCTATAGATAAAAATTCGGAGGCTTGTGGTCGAGTTTTTATTGCTTCTCCTTGAACTCCCCAACTTAGACTGGGAAGCCTTCAACAACTAAGTGGGAAATACATTGTGACTCTCCCAAATAGGGATATCTTTTTTATTTTGAGAGACAGCACAGCATTATCTATCAATCTGGGATTTCATTATTGATATGCCACGCATAATAGGCTTGCTGCAACTCATCCCATAGCTTTTTAGGCAAGATATAACGCGTGTATAACCTGAGTTCGGCGTCCGTATAAACATCGTTTAAGGATGCTTGAATGCTGGGGTGCAGTCGGGAAAACTCTACATTCATCACTTTAGGCTTATTTAGCATTTGTGCTGATTCAAGTGCTTCTGCTAAGTCGAGTACTCCACGTTGCTCAGCACTTAGTTTGTCCATACTTGCGGGAATTACTAAGTGGTTTCCTGCTCTATTGCGATAGATATGCTTACGGAAATCATCTAAAAACAAATAGCCATTACCGACCTGTGAAAAACTTGGAATATCATTGACGTTGATGTAGCGGCCCTTGAATCGTTTATTGCCCCACTTACTGCGTCGATTTTCTATGCCGTCGGCTAAGCCCACAATGAAGATAAATAAATCAATTAAGCCACCTAAGAATAAAGGTGCATAGTCAATAGCGCTTATTTTGGTTGCTTCTGCATTTTCGACTGTTTTCTTGCCAAATATATTAGTCAGCCAAGAGTTTGGAACGATGGCTTTGGGAATTTGCATAAAGACCGTTAGCGCTCGGGATAAAACGGCTTTTTCGCTATTAGGGTTGAATAATTTAACTTCATTTACTTCAGGTAGAACTTCAACCTGCTTAATAATGCCTGTGCCTTTAATATCAATATTATCATCAGGGCAGGTGATGGGCGAGCCAGAGGGGTCAATGCCATCGGTCACTCGACCTTCGTACATATGAGAGCGTAAAGTTGAGGTTAAATTTAGAATATTGCCATTGGATTTATAGCCATTGAGCCGTTGTACAATACGATTCATTTCATTTTGAATGTCATCGGTGGACATTTTCTTTAGATTGAACTGATCAACGAGTCCTTCTAGTTTTATTATATCGTTAGAAACATCAGTGTATAGACCTGTTATGTCACTTGATAAAGCTTTGAAAATACGGTCTTCTTTATCTCTGTAGCGGCTTCTTGGCCCTGAGTTGGGCGCAGAGGCATAGCCACAGGTTCCGCCTTTTTCTCTTTCTTCTTCGGCTTTATCTCGTGAGTAGTCTGCGAGCTTATTAGTATTTACCTGAACAGATTTAAAAGCATCTTGATAGTCTAAGGCAGAGTTTTTAACACGTGATAGTTGTACCGAGAAATTATCAAAGGCATAACTTTCAGCACGAAATAAATTATAGTAAAAGCTATAACTGAAAAAGACACTCACGCCCATGGTCACAACATACACAATTAACCATGTAAACTTGAGTAAGATTCTAGTACGTAGCATTTCAAACAAGGAAAACAGTAACATACCTTGGAGTACGCTAACAAAAAGGAATAGTACGACAATAAAAACCTGTGGTGTTTGCTCGAAGCTGCCATAGGAAAAGCGGATTAAACCATCATAAGTGGTATAGAAAGAAATAGAGGAAAGCACCAGCAAGAACAAAACAATAAATGTTCTCGCTGGGTTGGCTATTAATACTCGCAATAAAGAGCCTGTTGTAGAGTTGGTTTCCGTAGTCATTTTTATACGCCATCCTTGACGATATTGAGAGTGTTTTTCTATGGCTTTATTTTTAGCAATTTTTTATGTAAAGAGCTTATTTTTCACTTTTTAATACAGTACTGTTTGGGCGGTACCTTCTTGCATAAGTAATGTATTAATGGATGCTCCTACACGATTAGATAGTTTATCCAATAATGTTTTCTTCGGACTGAAATTGATAACCGTTTCTGCTTTGATAATATCTCTTGCAACAGATGCAACACTGCCAAAACCATCGATTACACCGAGCTCTTTAGCATCTTGTCCTGTCCAGAATAAGCCTGTGAAAATATCTTCATTATCCTTTAAGCGGTCACCGCGACCTGCTTTGACGGAATCAATAAAGTGTTTATGCGTACTGGCTAACATCTTTTTGATATGAAATTCTGCTTCTGGTGTTGTAGGTTTGAAAGGATCAATCAGGGCTTTATATTTTCCTGCGGTCATCTCGCGACTTTCGATACCAATTTTCTTCATTACTTCAACAAGTCCAAAAGATTTCATACGTACACCAATAGAACCTATCAATGTTGATCTGTTGGCATAAATATTTTCAGCAGCAGAGACGATAAAGTATCCACCTGATGCACATAAATCACCTGCTACAGCATGAATGGGCTTATCGGTATACAACTTGCGTAAACGCATAATTTCATCATAAATTAAGCTGGATTGAACGGGGCTACCGCCTGGTGTATTGCAATTCAAAATTATACCTTTGACCTTGTCGTCCTCAAATGCTTCCTGTAATGCAGGGAGTATATTGGCAGCACTGGCATCGGCATTGGGCATGATAATGCCTTTTATATCGATAACAGCAGTGTATTTTTCGGCGATGCTAAAACGAGAATCACCTGACATTGATGCAGCTTTTATAGCCATAAAAAAGAGAAAAAACATCAGTGCAAAAATCATCATGAAAAATATTTTCCAGCGCCTAGCGGTGCGTTGTTCTTTGATGCCTGCTAATGCTATTTCCTTTAATGATTGAATTGCTTGCTGATTATCATCGTTGTTCATTTAAGGTCCTTATTTGAGTTGAAATACTTCTAGCATTCTTAACATGTGCGACAGGTTTATGTTTTAACAGGCGTTCTAAACTATGCACGCCGTAGCTAACTGCTATCGAGTCCATTTTAGCATTATTTGCCATTTGCAAATCATATTTACTATCACCAATCATTAAGGCAGCCGTTTTACAGCTATTATAGTCGGTTAGAATCTCAGTTAGCATCTGCGGGTCGGGTTTTGAGCGTGTTTCATCAGCACAACGAGTTATGGGAAAATAATCATGCAAATTAGTTTCATCCAACCCCTTATCTAAGCCTCTGCGTGATTTTCCTGTTGCAATAGCAAGGTCATAATTTTGTTCGCGTAACTCATCTAACATCTCAATCACACCCGCAAATAATGGGCTAGGTGTTTTATCTTTAAATAAGTAATAGTCGCGATATACCTCTGCGGCTTTATTAATGAAGCTATTATTTGATGTTGGATAAAGAGCTAATATCGCTTCCTCTAAACCTAAGCCAATAATATTGAGAATAGCGTCATCCGAACGGGGAGCTGCATCCATCTTTTTAATGCTCAATTGCATGCAATTAACAATTTGAGCGGTGGAATCCATTAATGTTCCATCCCAATCGAAGATGATAAGTTGATATTTATTATGCATATTTGTATTTATTTGAATTATTAAGGTAATTTAGACAGCACTTCTAACAAATCAGGCGCTAAAGGAATTTGTTGTTGGTAAGTTTTTCCTGATAAGGGAAGCTTAAATTTGACACGATATGAATGTAAGAATAAACGTTTTAGACCAAATTTTTTCTTGTATTCACGGTTTAATGCAAAGTTGCCATATTGGGTGTCCCCGAGTATAGGGAAATCCTTATCAGCGAGTTGTGTTCTAATTTGATGCATTCTTCCTGTGAGTAGCTTTACTTCCATTAGGGTTGTGTCAGCAAATATTTTTTTAGGATGAAAAATACTGCTTGCCAGTTTTCCACCTTCTTGAACTTGCACCTTTTGTTTACGACCACGCTCTTTTTTCAAAGTGTTAGTGACATGCTGCTTGCCTGCTTGCCACTGTCCATAAACTAATGTTTGATAATATTTATCAATTCCACCCGATTTGAATAACTCATGAAGAGAAAGCAATGCCTTGCGATTTTTTGCTAAGATTACAATGCCACTGGTCTCTTTGTCTAAGCGATGAGCTAATTCTACAAAAGGCAGATTTTGGCGCAGCTGACGAAACGACTCAATTAAGCCATAAGGGCTACCCGTTCCTCCATGAACGGCTAGACCTGCTGGTTTGTTAATTAAAATTATATCTTGGTCTTCTAATAAAATAGCTTTTTCTAGCTTATCAAGTAACTGCTGCGGTGCTCGCGTTACCTTTTTCTGCTCAGGTAAAACCATGGGAGGAATGCGAACAATATCCTCAGTTTGTAATTTTTTAGTTGGTTTAGCGCGCTTTTTATTAACTCTAACCTCGCCTTTGCGAAGAATCCTGTAGATATAAGAGCGTGGAACATTTTTAAGTTCACGCATTAAGAAGTTGTCGATGCGTTGCCCGTCATTAAATTCAGTGACAGTTACAAAACGCACACTTTGCTTGATGGGGGGTGTCTTTGTCTCTTGTGAAGAGCTGGGTTTGTCAGTCATAGAGGAGATGGTATCACCCGCTTATTAGTGAATCTATGAAACTATTGGTTAAATATGCGTAATATGGTGCGCCGCGTTATGGTAATTAAACCAAATGAACCTTTTCGCCCTCAATTAAAATCATTCGCTCTTTATAAAGGCTACTTAAGGCACGTTTATATACTTTCTTGCTGACTTTAAACATAGCATAAATATCATCAGGGCTGCTTTTGTCTGAGGGTATCGTACCGCCTTTATTGGCTATTAAATGGGTGACGATAGATTTTTTGACTTTTTCTAGTGTGTCATCTTTTTTGTTTGAGTCTGCTAACTGTAAGTAGAGGTCAATTTTTTTATCAGGGCGTATTTTCTTGATGTAGCCTTTTATTTTTTGCCCTACAGATAGGGGCTGAAAAACTTCATTGCTATAAATTAGTCCTAAGTGACTTTGATTAATAACAGCTTTGTAGGCAAATTCGGTTTGGCTACAAATGAGTAAATCAACTTCTTGATCTTCTTTGTAGTAAAAAGAGCTTTCGCTAAGGTGTTGATCTAAATATTCACTAGCAACAATACGATTACTTATATCGTCCAAATAGAGGTGTACAACATAAGACTCACCGATTCTAAATGGATATTTTTGTTCGCTGTGAGGAGCTAATAAATCCTTTTGTAAGCCCCAATCCATAAAGGCACCCACTTTATTGACGGAGATTACTTTTAGGAAAGCGGTTTCTTCAACCATTGCAAACGGTGTTTCAGTTGTGGCAACTAAGCGGTCTTCAGAGTCAAGATAGATAAATACCTCAACAGCATCATCTACTTTGTGTTCATCTGTGATATAGCGCTTTGGCATCAAGATTTCACCTTGCTTGCCACCATCCAGATAAATACCTTGGGGAAGCCGTTTTACAATACGTAAAACATTTTTTTGACCTATTCGTAGCATAAGGAAAACTCAATGAAAGGGGAGGTATTTTGTTGTTTGTACAAGATAAATCGTGTGCTCTTTATTAAGCGTTATCTTCGTAGTTATGAGAACGCTTAATAATATTCTGGGGCGAAATTTATTATCAGTCTTAGGGGGGGGCAAGGTTGTAGCCTCGCAACAAAGCCAACTCCTACTATCGACTTTGCCATTTCTTAGCAATCATTTTGACATACACGGCATCAGCTTTACGCGTTAAGATAATTTTCTTGGGCAGTGAGTTGTAGCTTGTATTTTCATACTTAGGGTATTTTATTACCCAGTTTTCTTGGCTGATTTGTGTGGGTCGCCCCGCTGAATCTAATACAACAGAACCTTTTTTGTATTGCGGAGCCATAAGACCGCGCGCCCAATAAACAAGTCCTCCAAGTGGGAGATCAACACCTGCTTGTTTTTTTAATAATCGTTCTGCATTTGTGTCTTGATACACTTTTCCGTCGGAAGATTTTAGGCTTACTTTGTTATTATTTTGCGTGATTAAAGCAACAGTTGCGCCAGTAAAGGGGTTTTTAATATTGATAATGGAATTATTGGCTCCTGTTTGCGCCCAGTTAATTCCAAAGTTCCAGTTATCCACCTTATAACGCATGGCAACTTTTCCATCTAAAGTCCATGACTTCATGCCTAGCATTTGTTGTTGGCGTTTAGCCCAAGAGGCTTCTTTACTTGAAATCGTGGGCGATGGGGTAGGTTTTATTACAGGTTTAACACTACTTTGTTGGCTAGTACAGCCGCCTAATAAAAACACACTGAGTAATAGTGTTGTCCCTATTTTATTTGTCTTACTAAGCTTCATTTATTAACCTCTTATCTATATGACTATATTGGAAATTTTTCCACTAAGATTTACGATTATAGTCAATAATCTTTTGTTTCACCCGTTTTAGTTGGTCATCATCTGGATATTGTTTGATCATCTCTTTGAAAATAGCAAGTGCCTCTTCTCTATTGCCTTTTTTTGACAATACTTCAATCAAATGGCTGGCTATCTCTGGATCATTGTTTTTGGCGTAAGCTTTCCTTAGATATAACTCAGCTTGTTCGATATTT
>DQSN01000150.1 GCA_015663245.1 Leucothrix mucor | reverse complement strand
TAGAGCCAATCTATATCAATTTTTGCTACTCGGAGACTTCAAAATGAGCAAGAAAGCAGAGTTAATTCAGGAAATGTTAGACATGCAAGCTAAATTCATCGCATATGAGCAAAGTGGTGAGTTTAACGCTGAAGAGTATTACACAGGCGAGTGGAAAGCATACCGCACAAGATACGCAGAACTAACTGAAGAAGTACGCGGAATCGCATCTGAAGAAGTAAACTTCTGGAAGTAACTTCCTAGCACAGATTATTCTTCGTTTAGATTTGAAGAATTAAAAAAGCCGCACTTAGTGTGGCTTTTTTATTGCCCTATTACATTTCCCAATCGTTATTAATACCAATCCTAATAAATTCACCTCTGAATTGTTTTTGAAGATGTTTTGTAGCCTGTATGAAGCTTGCGTAATACAGGAGTGCGTGGCTTCGATTTCCCGTATTACACGATGCTCCATACGGGCTACAAAATACTGGTCGATTGAACATTAAAAGTAAAACATATTAGAATTGGTATTATTCACTATTTTGGGCAATGGGAACATTAGACCATCAATACTAATGTGTTAAAACACCATCAATCAACTGGTACGTTTTATCCATTTTTTTTGCTAATAACAAGTCGTGCGTTACGATTATAAAGGCTGTTTTCAGCTCATCGTTCAATTCTTGCATCAATTCAAATATTTTCAATGCGGTACGCTGATCTAAATTACCTGTTGGCTCATCTGCCATAATAACTTTTGGACGCGTCACCAACGCTCGCGCAATGGCGGCACGCTGTCTTTCGCCACCCGATAGTTGCCCTGGTTTATGACTGACTCGATCTGCCAACCCTACTCTACCCAGAATTATTTCTGCATTTTCTTGCGCTGTTTTCACATCGACTCCACGAATCAACAAGGGCATAGCGACATTTTCTAATGCCGTGAATTCGGGCAAGAGATGATGAAACTGGTAGATAAAACCAATCGAGCGATTACGTAAAATACCTCGATCAGCATCACTCAGGCTGGCAATATCATTGCCTAAAATGTTAACTTCGCCCTCCGATGGCAAATCTAAACCACCCAAAATATGCAATAAAGTACTCTTTCCACTACCTGAACTACCCACAATGGCTAACTTTTCACCCGCGCTAACGGATAAATTGACGCCTTTTAATACCTCAACATTTAACCTTCCATCGTCAAAATATTTGCTGATATTCTTACAAGAAATAATGGTCTGTTCAGTCATAATATTACTCATACCTTAAAGCTTCTGCGGGGTGTGTTTTTGATGCCTTCCAAGCAGGATAGATGGTTGCTAACATGGAAAGCATTAATGCGCTAATGGCAATAATCAGAACATCTGCCCATTTCACATTTGATTCAATTTCACTAATGCCATACACATCCGCCGAGATAAAACGTGTATCTAATAATGATTCGATCCACGGCAATACAGTGCCTACATTCATTGCCAGTAGCACACCCAAAATCACACCCAAAATTACGCCGATAAAGCCAATCAACGTGCCTTGAACCATAAAGACTTTCATCACGGATAATGGTGTTAAACCCAGTGTTCTGAAGATTGCGATGTCTGACTCTTTATCCGTCACCACCATCACCAATGTTGAGACTAAATTGAATGCAGCAACTGCAATAATCATCCCCAAAATAAAGAACATCATGGTTTTTTGGAGCTGGATAGCTTTAAAAAAAGTGGTGTTTTGCTTAGTCCAATCACTCACCCACACATCACCCTGCGTTGTCTCTACAATTTTCTCAGCAACTTCCACTGACTTATAAAGATCATCTAACTGTACCCGTAAACCTGTTACTTGATCTCCCATCTCAAACAAGTCAACTGCATCTTGCATATGCACATAGGCGGTGGTTTTATCATATTGCTGCAAGTCCACTCTAAACATGCCGACGATATTAAACTCGCGCAACATAGGTAACTCGCCAGAGGTTAATGAATTAGCATTCGGGGTTAACATAATTACCGAATCACCCACCTCTACTTTCAATGACTCTGCCAATTTCACCCCTAGAATAATATTATTTTGCCCAAGCACTAAATCGCTAAAGCTACCTTTTAACATCATATTAGAGACTTTACTCACCGCCGCTTCGTACTCAGGCAGCACCCCTTCCAGCAATGTGCCTTGTACTTTTCCAGAGGCATTCAGCATTACCTGACGCTCTACAAAAGGAGCCGCCGCAATGACATGCTCACGTTTCAACATCTGCTCGCGACGCTGTTGCCAGTTTTGAATTTGCGCATCTGTTTCTGAGACAGTGACATGCGAGAGCATCCCCAAAATACGGTCACGCATGGCGGATTCAAAACCATTCATTACCGACAACACCACAATCAACACCATTACCCCTAAAGCGATGCCGAGCATTGAAGAAAATGAAATAAAGGAGACAAAGTGACTCTGACGGCGCGCTTTGGTGTAACGCAAACCAATAAACATTTCTACAGGACGAAACATGCTACAACACCTCCTGTATTGCTCGTGTTGAGAATAAGCTGGTAATTATCATTTTCACTCATACCTCAAAGAATCAGCAGGCTGTACACTGGCGGCACGACTAGCAGGATACAGAGTTGCCACCACTGCCAACACAATAGTAGCAATGGTGACTAACCACACATCATTCATTTGTAAGTCAGATGGAATCGTAGAAATATAAAAAACATCTTCTGGGAATATTTTTCGTCCGATAAGGGACTCCAGACCAGGAATAAGTACATCTAAATTCCGCGCTAATAGCACGCCTAAAACGGCTCCTGTTGCTGCGCCAATCAAACCAACCAAACTGCCTTGAATCATAAAAATGCGTTTTACTTGATGCGCTGGCATTCCCAAGGTACGCAAGATGGCAATATCCGCTTGCTTAGCATTAACCACCATCACTAACGAAGAAACCAGATTGAAAATAGCCACTAATACGATTAGCAACAGCACAAAAAACATCATTATTTTTTCCATTTTAATGGCTTTAAAAAATGTCTTATTGTCACGCCCCCAGTCGGTCACTTGAAAGCTATCACCTAAACTTTTCTGTAAATGAAAGGCAATACCTTGTGCATCAAATAAGTTATGTAATTTTAAACGAATACCTGTGACATTCTTTCTGGTTTTAAATAAACGCGCGGCATCATCCATGTGGATAAAAGCTGTACTGCTATCGTAGTCACGAATATTCATTTTATACACAGCAACCACGGTGAAGCGTTTCATGCGTGGAATAACTCCCGCAGGTGTGACTTTTGCTTGCGGGGTAATCACAGTTAATTTATCACCCACAAAAACACCTAAAGCCCCTGCTAACTCAATTCCTATCGCAATACCGTATCCCCGTGAACTCAAGTTATCCAAGCCGCCATCAACCACATGATGGCTCACCTCGCTCACATTATCTTGATACTCAGGCAAAATACCTTGTATTTGCACGCCCCGCACCTCGCCATTAGCACTCAGCATCACCTGCTGCTCTATATAAGGTGCAGCACCCGCAACATCATCCTCCGTTTGCAAGGCAAGTTGATGCAAATCCCAATCAGGAAGCTGCCCATCGGGGCCTGTTACCGTTACGTGCGCCACCATTCCCAAAATTCTCATCCGCAGTTCTTTCTCAAAACCGTTCATAATAGATAGTACGGTTATCAGAACAATCACTCCGATGGTAATACCTAGCATTGATGCTAGTGATATAAATGAAATATAATGATTCTTGTGTTTCGAGCGCGTGTAACGAAGGCCAATAAATAATTCTAAAGGTTTAAACATAGTTGCAGATTATAGTGGAATGGGCGCTAACTTATTTAAGTTTCTCGCGCAAATAAACAGATTTTACTCAGTTATAAATATATAAGCTAAACATCTGTTTTCAAACTAGATCGTGAACGTAATATAGGCTACCCCCATAGCTAAATTACGAATGTTTAACAAAACGACTTTACCGCCATTAAATGAAATACAAACCCTAAATATCAATAAAAAACATTGGATATAAAAATGAAAATAACCCCTCTCATCTTAGCCTCAAGCATCTTACTATCACCCCTTATGACTCAAGCAAGCGTTCTTAATGTCGGCAACCACGCCAGTGTCGCTAAAAGCCAAGTTGCGCCTAAACGTGGTAGTACCATGAAAAATGTTCTAGCACGCCTCGGAAAAGCTAAACGTGTTAGCCGATCTCAAGGAAAAGCTACCGCTAAACACCCGCGTATAACACGCTGGGAATATGGTAAATTCACCGTCTATTTTGAGAAGCATCGCGTATTGCATACGGTTGTGCATTCTAGATAGAAGCTTCCCACAAATTGGCTCCATCTTTTTCAACATAGGTGGAGCCAAGGATGATCAATAAATTTATTATTTCAAACTTCCTAAAATGACCCTCTACCATCCTATTAGTTCACCTCACTAATACTTACATCAAACTAATTACTTTTACGATGCTCTTTATTGTATTGCTTGAGCCATTGCTCAAAGATGGTCTTCTCTGTGGAATTCAAGTCTTTATCAGGCGGCATTCTAGGTAATACCGAACCGAATAATCTCACTCGAAGAAGCCGCTTTTTATCGGTACATTGTAGCCAGCTACTTGGTAAATAGACCTTCTCCTCATCCATTATATTGATATGACAAGATGAACACTGTTGTTTGAAAAGATTTGCTGCTTTGTTATCTGCCACATGAATTCCATTCGCACGAATATTGGCACTCTGCCTTTTGCCGTAAGCCAAACCTCTAGATAAACGCAACACCGCCCTATTCACATCATCCAACACCCATATTGCACCATCATCAGCAACCGTCATTCCTACAGGTCGCCCGCGCGGTCTTACTCCTGCTATCGCATTCCATTCGGTCACTATTTCTTTAGCTTGAGCAGCAGCTAACGATGCTGGGAACTCTTGCTGTTTGAAGGCGGTATTTCGCCCCACAGGATCAAGGCGATAAACCGCCTTATTCACTCGCTGCGGTCTTCCCAAATCATCAACATCATAAGAGACCAGTCGATGACCTGTACCACGGTAGCCATGCCAACTGAGTATCAATTTACCGTTTAGTTCAGGAAACTTAGTGCCTTGGTAATACATCATATCTAAAGGTGCAGAGTGCGGAGAAATAACCACCCAAGGCTCTTGATACTCATTTGACTGTAAACAATACTTTTTTGCTGCGGCTTTCCAAAAAGGATTGATACTGTTTTTATCGTAGCAATAAGGCCAACCATAAAACTTACCTTTTTCGATCACATTAATTTCTTCAAAAGGCGTATGCAAACCATCAAAATCCATATTATTTTCGGCTTGCAACAATGTTCCTGATTTGTGCTGTGCGAGTGCCATCGAGTTTCTTAAACCCGTGGCGAGTATTTCGTACTGCTGCCTCCAAACATCATTCTTCGGGTCATAAAAATACTTTCTAAGACTGGCATTAATAGAATTATGCTGTTTCAGCTCGCCACAGGATTTATCAGCCTTTACATTTTTCTTACACTGATCACTGGGCGCCGCCGTATTCACAATTAAATTTTGTTGATTATCAAATACAAAATGCGTTAATGGGTGACGATGCCCTTGCCAATCAGGCAAATTAGAAACAACCACCTGCTTATTTTCGACACGCCCATTGTGTAGAGAAAAACGAAATATCTGCTGCTTCTCACCAACATAAAAGCGTCCTCTGCTATCCATTGCCAAACCATGCGGCAAATTAAGCTTAGTCAATAAAGCGGTTAACTTCGGCTTTGCAGCACTCATATCCAACAGCCACAGAATACCCCTATGTGGATTCCAGCCACCCATATCTGTTATTAAAAATTGTGCTTTATTAGCTGTCTGGATAATCTTGCGCGGCTTAACAAATTTATAGTCGGCCGACTTCTGTACCACCAAGCCAAGACAAGTTCCTTCTGCGGTAGCGACCAATACTCGTTTATAACCATCACAATCAACATTGTCTGTTATATACTCATCCGCCCATAAGGATTGCACAAAAAATAACATCAGCAAGGGAACAAACAACAATATATTGGCTCGAAGTCTCATAATAATTATCTATCTTATTTTAAAAATAATACAATTGAGGGTCTCAACCACTTGTGGAGTTGAATCTCTAAACTATATGGAGCAACAAGAAATGTCCATTCGTCCCGCCTTTATTATCGGTTTCATTATTACCGCTATCATTATGACAACCGCCCTATTTTTCCAATATGGCTTAGGTTTAGAACCCTGTCCTCTGTGCGTGTTACAACGCATTGTGGTGATGACTTTAGGCGCAATCTTTCTTATTGGCTTGCTTCATAACCCAAACAACTCCCTAGTACGCAGGCTTTACGGGCAAATTGTAGCAACCGCCAGCCTCGCGGGACTAGCCGTAGCAGGACGACACACATGGCTACAACACCTCCCCGCAGACCAAGCACCAGAGTGTGGCGCAGGCTTAGATTATTGGATAAAAACCCTACCCCCTAGCGAAGTCATCGAAAAAATATTCCAAGGCACTGGCGAATGTGCAGAAGTGGTGTGGACCTTTGCTAGTTTCAGTATTCCAGAATGGAGCTTAGTTGTCTTCGCAGGCTTCTTCCTTTACGGCATCAAGCTATTAATCAAAGGGCATTAAGCCAATGGTAAATAACTATATTTTTGATATCGATCTCGGGGATTTTGAAGAAAAGGTCATTACTGCCTCTCACCACAAACCCGTATTAGTCGATTTCTGGGCTGATTGGTGTAGCCCCTGTCTTTTTATTGCCCCTGTTTTAAAACAAGTACTAACGCAATATCAAGGCAAAGTACTGCTAGCTAAATTAGAAGTCGATGAAGGTGATAACATGAAACTCGCAGGAAAATATCAAGTTCGTGGCTTTCCCACCATCATCCTCTTTGAAGAAGGACAAGAAGTAGAACGATTTAGTAGCGCGCGCCCAGCAAGTTTTATCGAAGAATTTATCGAATCAAACAGTCGCCTACTTGAGTTATAGGCATCCACCACTATATTATCTTCTATTAGAGGCTTTGCACCGTACAAGTAAATAAAACCTTTTAAATCTAGCGTTTTTTTTCACCGCAAAGTTGTTTAGACTCAAACATTAAACCCAAACAATAGTGAGATACCCCATGGACGTAATGGACAGAATTAAAAGCGCCGTTGATGAAAACCCAGTAATAATCTTCATGAAAGGCACACCACAACTCCCACAATGCGGATTTTCCAGCCGTGCCGCTCAAGCACTGATGGATTGTGGCGAAGAATTTGCTTATATCAACATCCTCACCGATCCAGAAATTTTCCAAAACCTACCACAATTTGCCAACTGGCCAACCTTCCCACAGGTATACATAAGCGGCGAACTTATTGGCGGATGTGATATTACACTGGAAATGCACGAAAAAGGTGAGTTGCAGACAATGGTAAAAGAAGCTAAAGCGGCTACTAAAGAAGCATAAAACTAGACACATTGATCTAGTAAAAAAATATTGAAACACCCAAAGGCTATGTATTATTTACATAGCCTTTTTTGATTCTCTTGTGATAAAAAAATACCAGCTGCCCAGCCAACACAGTAGTCCCACCTATTAACAGACTCTTTTAACCTCTCTCAAGATTATTAAACCATTGCACTTCTTTACACCTACCCCAAAAATATAGTCTAGAATTAAAGAATGCGAATACCCCACACCCTAATTTTTTTCTTTATTACCACCTTAGCTTTTACACCTGCTCATGCAGAAACACTGCTAACAGGAAAAAGCAATGGTATGTCCTACCGAGTTGAGCAAGTCACTACTGGGCTTGGTGTTATCTGGGGGATGGTATTTTTATCTCCTGATCAATTTATTTT
>DQSN01000189.1 GCA_015663245.1 Leucothrix mucor | reverse complement strand
ACTTCGGGAGAGAAGAATATTTCGGTATCATCGGCATGCGTTACCGATATAAATAGACCGATTAATAAGGCAAAGGCTAATGTATTTTTAATAAGGATATTCATTGTCAACCTACTTATGGGCGGAGTCATACGAGAGAACTCATAAAAATTATCGTTGTATGACTTAAATTATTTTTATTAATAGTCTGTGAGACTTTTTTACGAAAAAATGTGACGGCCTTTCTGTTAGAAAATTCGGGGTTTAATTATCAATTTAGTAACTTCCACCATTATGAGGAACTTCTTTTCCTGCACCTCGATGGTGTGTCTCATTAGTGCCGAGACCTTTTTTACTAATATCAATATGAAAATCATATAGTTCACAGCTTGGTACTTCAGGGCCAATGCTGACAGCTCCACCACTGCCAATACAGGCGTAGTCCCTATTGAGGGCTGTAATATCAGTTTTAGCTTTTATTTTGGATGTAATAATATCGGCAATACCAACACCGCCGTTCTTTTGTGCTTCCATCCACGTATAGAGCTTTTCTGGATGTGTAATGGTTTTAAGTGCATTCTCTGCTTCTTGGTAAAGCATCATTTGTTGTTCGCTATTGCTAGCAACTTTCGTGTCAATAATTGACATACGGGCAGCGGAAATACCAATCATGGTTATTACCAAAAGTATGGCAAGTGCCGAAATGAGTGTTGCGCCTTGCTCTTTTCGAGGAGTTAGCAAGTTTGAATAACTCATAATACTCCTCTGTTGCGGTTGGGTAAGTTTATGGTGGTTGAGTAGACGCGGTATAAGTATTTGCTATCTTTAGTTATTTTTTTATCAAGTAAGACAAAATGACGTTCTTCTTTTTGGCTTAAAACCTCATTATCTGAGCTGGCGAGTATGGCAACTTGGACACTAATAACATTTTCCCATGCTTTATTTGTTTCTACTTGGGTAGCTGTTAGGTAAGAGGTGCCTAAGCTGCTGCGAACTCCATATAAAAATTGCATATTTGTTATGTTTTCAGCAATGGGCTGGGGAATAGATGAGCGTGATCCTGCGCATAGTAGTGCTTTTTTACTGCTTATATAAAAGGCATTGTAGACAACTGCATTCATTGAGTTGTACATGCCATTGATAGGATCGGCACTGCACTTTGGGTCAACCTTTCCGCCTAAGCAATCTCTGATTATTTCGTGATTAGCATCATCTTCATTGTCAGACATGTACTTAACAACGATCCAATCTTTCGTCCCATTGTCTTTCGTCACTTTGGTTTTAATGGAGGTTGGTTTTACTAATTTTTCACTACCACCACGACATCTAGCACTTATATCAATATCACCATCTATTGCTGAGTGAAAGGGTTTGTCTAATGGCACATTGTAGATAGAGGGAAAGCCAGTGTGTTCAATTGTTTGGCGTAAACCAGCTAGCGCAATACGGGCGTTGACCTCCATATTACTGATAGCATCATGTGTGTGGGCACTCTTTTGACTGGATAAATATAGGGTGCTTAAGCCTAAAATAATAAGCAGACCCAATACCGTCGAAATTAATAACTCAATTAATGTAACGCCGCTGACTCTTTTCTTTAGGGGGATAGTAATCATGGCAGAATATTCCAGATTAATGTTCTGATCTGAATATTTTCATCTGCATCGTTATTATCCGTTTCTTGCCAAGTTAAGGTAATCGTGTGTTGTACATTGTTGTTACAAGCAGTACCTCCACAATCGACGCTCATTGTTGCGGATGGTAATAAATGTTTGAGTCCTAATGATTCATAAGCGCCATTTTTTACACCACACGAAACTTGATACAGATCGAAGCTTGCTAATTCACTCGCAGAGCAAGTTGTACTACCAAGACAAAGCTTTGGTGTGCTAGAACACAGGCTACTATTTTCAGAGCTAGACATTGCGTAGCCTGCTAAAGCGACACCATCAGGGTTAATGCGCATACGGTCACCTAAATCAGCGGCTAAAAAACTGGCAATTGTGTGAAAATGGGCATCATTGCTTCCTTTAAGAGAGAATAGCTGTAACTTTCCAAGACCTAATAGGCCGATAGATAACACAAGTATTGAAATCAAAACTTCAAGTAAGGAAACACCTGTTTGTTTTTTCGTTATCATTATTGGCATCTTAATGTTTTATATGATGATCTGAAGTGGGCTTAGTTATCATTTTTTCTATTTTCTTTTTTTTGTATCTTTAGTTTTCTATTTTTTCTATCTTCACCGTATGAGCAATTTGCGTGAATACTCTGTTCTATAGCACGAATTTTGTTCCTTCTTTGTTCACTATTAAGTGGCTTGCTTTCTCCGTTTTGAACCCAGTTAACTTTTTTATGTTTACTTAATAGATTTAAGTTTTTACGTTGAGAATTACAAAAACCACGTTTTTTTCTGGCTTTAATTTGTGCTTTATTTTTGTCACTATTTATATGATTAGTCTGTTTTTCTTTGCTAGGTGTTTTATCTTCTTTCTGTTCCTTGATTTTGGTTGAAGCTATTTTATTGTCGGTAATACGAAGATCATCTTTAAGGTTCGAGACTTTTTCAGTAGGTTTTGGCGGGGTTGCAGAGTAATGAATAACACCTGTTGCATCTGTCCACGTATACACTTTAGCTTCTGCAATTGTAATGCTAAGGAAGCCTAGAGCTATGATGAGTGTTGTTATTATAGGTAATTTCATGATTTTTTAACTCTAAGTATTTGTTATTAATTTACTTCTTAGTTATAAAAGTATCTTTGTTAATTATTGTAAAAATAGATAATTCGGCATGAAAAAATATGTGCTGACACAGTTTTTACGTAAGGGGGTGTGTAGTCTGCATGAAAGTTTTCAAGCTGACATAATACAAGCTACAACTGAATATAAGCTTAACGAGAGTTTTGCATGATTTGGATATTTAGATGAGAAATAAAAAAGCCCTCTGATTAAGTTTAATCAGAGGGCTTTTTTGTTTGGAAAGTTTGGGGGGTGTTCTAAAAATTAGTCTTCAGAGCCCATCAAAAAGTCCTGATATTCTTTGAGCTTTTCCCATTTCTCGTTATAGGCTAAATCGGCTTGGTAAGGCCATGTTTCAGGGTCATGCATTTTAAAAGCAGGGCCAGCAGTGTCTAGAATAGTTCTAAGGGTTGCTGTATCAGATGCTCGTAAATCAGCATAGGTATTGATCCCTGCGGCATAAAGTGTTGTTTCAATTTTAGGGCCAATGCCTTCTATTTTCTTGAAGTTATCGGTGGTAGCTGTGACGCCATCAGAAACGGTTTCTGATACTGCATCGCTTACGTTTGTACCAACCTCGGTAAGTTTGTTACCAGCAGAGCTTACTGTATTGCTTATTGAATCTGTAACAGATGAGCCAGCACTAGAGACCTTATCACCAGCGGCACTTACTGTGTCGCTTACTGAATCTGCAATCGATGAGCCTGCACTTGCTAGTTTATTCCCAGCAGTCTGTGCTGTATCTGTCGCGGAGTCTAAAATAGAAGAGCCTGTATCTGTTACTTTATCACTGGCATTGCCCGCAAGGTCTTTTATTGATGATCCTGCGGTAGCAATCGAGCTGCCCACCACACCTGCTGTGCCAACAGCCGCACCCGTTGCGCCTTTTAGTAGTGTGTTGTTAGCACGTGTCTGTGATGAGGTATCCACAGGGTTGAGGTGTGTTCTATGATCAACAACTTCGTGGTGTGAAGTGCGTTGTGGGTTTTTATCTCCACGTAGCTTGCTGAGCAGCCAAGAGAATAAAGCACCTAGTAGGAATGCCCCTGCGAGCATTATAAGAATTTCTAAAGTTGCATCTTGAAGCTGGTAGTTTTTAGTTACATCGTTTTGAAACATGGTTACATCCTTGGTGTTAATACACCTATAAATTAGTTATCCCTAGGGGCGATTATTTTGCAGCTGCACCTTTTCCAATCGGTGTTAATTCTACTCTACGGTTTTTCTTTCTTCCTGATTCAGTTTTATTGCTTTTAAGTGGTTTGCTTTCACCTTTTGATTTGATTTGGATTTGTTTTTTGGGAGCGCCTTGCTTAATGAGCATTTTTTTGATGATAGCGGCACGCTTTAAGCCAAGCTTTTTGTTAATTACTTTGGAGCCGATATTATCAGTATGACCTGTTAAAGTGACTTTGTTAGCCGTTGACTCTTTTAACCAAGCTGCAACCTTAGTGAAATATTTGGATGCAGATTTTGATAGCTTTGGTTCTGCGGAGCGGAACGGGAAGTAGAGCAGGCTGCCTTGAATTGAGGTGTTAGAACTTGCTTCTACAGGCTCAATAGTGACTTCGTCAGCTGCGGGTTTTTCTTTTGCTGTGTCTTTTTTTGTTGTTGGCTCTGGGGGTATTGCAGGGCCTAAGTTTGGATCGTTTTTATTATCCAAAGCATCAATTATACCGTCACCATCGCTGTCTTTAGGTTTATCTGTTGCCTTAGAGTTAGCGTCACTTACCTCCTCGCCATCAGGAATTCCATCGCCATCGGTGTCAGCTAATAGAGGGTTGGTACCCAATATTTTTTCTTCGGATGATGGTAGTCCATCGTTATCGTCATCAGGGTCAAGCGCATTAATAATCTTATCGCCATCTGTGTCTAACGGTGTTCCTGTGTTACTACCCACTTCCACAGCATCATCCGCACCATCATTGTCTGTGTCCTTTTGTAGAGGGTTAGTACCAATGGCATTTTCAAGCAGTGTAGGTAGCGTATCGTTATCATCGTCTACATCTATTGCATTGATCTCACCATCATTATCTGTATCAAGAGGAGATTTGGGGTCATCACCTACTTCCTGATTATCAGGAATTCCATCACCATCAGTGTCCGTTTTTTTCGGGTCGGTGCCAATCGCTGTTTCTTCGTCATCTGTTAAGCCATCACCGTCACTATCAATAACGCGTGTAGTATCGCTAGGCACAGTTGGAGCGGGTGCTACGGGGGAAGTGTCTTTAGTTTTTGTAGTAAGGGCTTTGCTTGATGTATTACAGAAACCTTTGATTTTACAGGTGTAATACCACCAACTGCCAAGCGTCCAGATAGCTGCTAGAATGAGCAGAATTAGTACACGTTTTTTCATGGACGGTGACTCCTTTGAGGACAATATAGTCGTTTTACAATTTTGGTGTGGGGTATTTACATCTTCCGTTTCTTTTCAAAATTAGAAAATGCAATTGAGATCTCTAAATTAAGGTACTTAGAACGTAGCACAGAAAAAGTAATAGAGCTTGGTTCGAGGGAACCTTAATCAGAGGTATATTATAGTACATCTAAAAAAAATATATATTTATCGCTTTGAATATAAACGTATTTCGATTTTTAAGAAAGGTCTGTTTTGTCTTCAAGAGCCGTTACAGCTAAGCGTGTTAAGCGCTGTTTAGACAAACGATGAATCCAGTAACTAAGTGCCATTGTGAGTAAGACTGAAGATGCAAAGGCGTATAAACCGTAATGTACTTCTACTTTCGCTAATGCTCCTAGCTTTACTGAGACCAGCAGTAGAGCAACGACGAATACATCAAGCATAGACCATTTACCTATTGTTTCGATGACTTGTAAAGACTTATCAAGGAATGAACCGAGGGAGTAGCTCACATTTAAGATAAGCAGTAGGCTGGTTATTTTTATAATGGGAACACATAAGCTAAAGAGGGCGATAATAATAAATAAGAACCACTCTTTTTCTGCGTAAAATTGTTGCACGGTTGAAAGTAAAGAAACAGTATTTTCAAGAAAGCTAAATTTTATTAACGTGAGGAGTGGAGCAGTAATGCCAATAACAAGGGTTGCTAAAGAAAGCAGTAATAATAGATTGATGATTATTGCTTGCTTGGGGAAGTATTGAATCAGTGATTTCATCGCAGTGTTTACTGTGGCTGGTCTTGAATATGAAATTGTGCTGTCGGGCGATTAATTCAAGGGGTCGGTTGCATGCTCCCATTGGGTAATTAATTGCAAAGCTTCGTTACGGTTAGCACCACAAGCATCTGAGATTGCTTTAAAGTCCCGACATACCTTGGGATAATTAGTCTGCTCCCATATTTTGCAATGAAAACTAATAGGATCAAGATTAGCGCAGAGTATGCCCGCAGGTTTTCCCTCAGGCATATTTGGTAGGACGCTAGTGATGGAGGGTGCAATACAGCAACCTCCACAATTTTTTCTACACTCCATAACAATTAAGGATCATAACCCAAGACTGGCGACAACCACTTCTCAGCTTCATCCAAGCTCCACCCCTTACGTTTAGCATAATCTTCGGCTTGATCACGCTGGATTTTACCTGTACCAAAATAACGTGTTTTTGGATGTGCGAAGTACCAGCCTGAAACTGCTGCTGCTGGCCACATGGCGTAAGATTCTGTAATCTTTAAACCTATGCGTTTTTCAGGTTCTAATAACTCCCAGATTGTGCCTTTCTCGGTATGCTCAGGACACGCAGGATAACCAGGCGCAGGACGGATACCTTGATAATTTTCCTTGATGATTTCCTCATTGCTGAGTGTTTCATCATTATCATAGCCCCATAAATATTTACGGCTTAGCTCATGCATTCTTTCTGCCATTGCTTCGGCAAAACGATCGGCTAGTGCTTCTAGTAGAATTGCATTGTAGTCATCAAACTCTTTCTTAAACTGCTCGACACGTTCCTCAATACCAAAGCCAGCACTGACTGCAAAACTACCTATCCAATCAGCTTGCTCACCTTCTGGAGCAATAAAATCAGCAAGACAGAAGTTTGGCTGTTGATTATTGCGATCCATCTGTTGGCGTAAATGGTATAAGTTAGTGTGGCTTTGTGTACGGGACTCATCGGTATAAAGTTTAATGTCATCGCCATTGCTATTAGCAGGGAAGAAGCCAAGTACAGCTTTAGCCGTTAGCCATTTTTCATCCACAATGGTTTTGAGCATCTCTAACGCATCAATGTGTAGTTTACTCGCTGCATCGCCGACAACCTCATCGCTTAAGATAGCAGGGTAGCGTCCTGCTAACTCCCAACTACGGAAAAACGGTGTCCAGTCGAAAGTATCGACCAAATCAGCCAAGGGGTAATCATCAAACTGTACTAATATGCCACCGTTATCGAGCTTTTCTGTTTGATATTCCACGCCATTGGGTAGTGCAACATAAGCATCAAACAGTGCAGGTTTAACGGCTTGATAATCTGCCCAATCGACAGGAGCCTTATTGGCACGTGCTTGAGCTAAAGTAGCTGTCTTCTTTTGACGTTGATTACTAGCACGCTTAATCCGCATGGCTTCGTAGTCATCTTTAATGTCTTGTATGTAGCTACCTTTAGCTTCTTCGGACAGTAAGCTACCTGCAACGCCTACAGCGCGTGAAGCATCGGGAACATAAACCACAGCACCATGATATTGAGGCTCAATCTTAACCGCCGTATGAATTTTTGATGTTGTTGCTCCACCAATCAGTAATGGAACTTCAAAGCCTTGACGCTCCATTTCTTTGGCAACATTGACCATCTCATCTAAAGAAGGGGTGATAAGACCTGAGAGACCAATAATATCCACATTTTCAGCTTTTGCTGTTTGTAAAATCGTTTCGGCAGAGACCATGACACCAAGATCAATCACTTCATAGCTATTACATTGCAACACAATGCCAACGATATTTTTGCCGATGTCATGCACATCACCTTTTACCGTTGCCATCAGAATTTTACCGTTGCTACCGACTTCGCAACCTTCTTTTTCGGCAATCAAATAAGGCTCTAACCATGCTACTGATTTTTTCATTACTCGTGCGGATTTAACCACTTGCGGTAAGAACATTTTACCTGCGCCAAATAAATCACCGACGACATTCATGCCATCCATTAATGGCCCTTCGATGACGTTAATCGGGCGACCTAACTCAGCTAGTGCTTCTTCGGTATCAGCATCAATAAAGGCATCAATACCTTTGACTAAAGCATGAGACAAACGCTCTCCGACAGGTTTTTTGCGCCATTCTAAATCGGCTTTACTTTCTTTTTGTTTACCATCGCCAACATAGTTTGGCGCAATATCGGTGAGTGTTTCAGTTGCTTCTGCGTTACGATTTAGTACGACATCTTCAACGGCATCGTGTAATTCTTTTGGAATATCATCAAGTACGACTAATTGCCCTGCATTGACGATACCCATGTCCATTCCTGCTCTTACAGCATGGTAAAGGAAGACGGAGTGAATCGCCTCACGCACAGGGTTATTGCCACGATAAGAGAAGGAGACATTAGAAACACCACCTGAAATCATTGCATAAGGGAGTGTTTCTTTAATGGTGCGAGTCGCTTCAATAAAGTCTACCGCATAGTTGTTATGCTCATCGATACCTGTTGCAATGGCAAAAATATTCGGGTCGAAAATAATATCTTCAGGTGGGAAGTTAACAACCTCGGTTAAGAGCTTGTAAGCACGCGTACAAATTTCGATTTTACGCTCTTTAGTATCGGCTTGACCATCTTCATCAAACGCCATTACTACCGCAGCAGCACCATAGCGTTTAATGAGTTTGGCTTGATGGATAAAGTTTTCTTCGCCTTCCTTCATGGAAATTGAATTAACGATACCTTTACCCTGAATACATTTTAAACCAGCCTCGATAATGTCCCACTTAGAGGAGTCCACCATGATGGGTACACGAGCAATATCAGGCTCCGCAGCAATCAAATTTAAGAAACGTACCATTGCCTCTTTGGATTCCAGCATGCCTTCATCCATATTTATATCGATAATTTGCGCGCCATTTTCGACTTGCTCTTTGGCAACTTCTAATGCGGTGTCGTAATCTCCTTCTTTGATCAGACGCTTAAAACGTGCGGAACCTGTGACATTGGTACGTTCGCCAACATTAGTAAATAAGCTGTCTTTGCCAATATTAAAAGGCTCTAAACCTGATAAACGACATTCAACAGGAATATCGGGAAGAGGGCGCGGAGTAACATCGGACATTGCATCAGCAATGGCTTTGATATGTGCAGGGCTTGAGCCACAACAACCACCCACGATATTTAAAAGGCCACTATCTGCCCACTCTCTAATATGCTCAGCCATTTCTTCTGGCTCTAAATCATACTCACCAAACTCATTCGGTAAACCTGCATTTGGATGTGCAGATACATGCGCGGTGCTGATACGTGAAAGTTCTTGCACGTATTGACGTAACATATCAGGGCCAAGCGCGCAGTTAAGGCCGATAGAAATAGGCTCGGCATGGATCAGCGCATTGTAGAAAGCTTCGGTGGTTTGACCTGAGAGTGTACGACCTGATGCGTCAGTAATCGTACCTGAGATCATAATAGGTAGCTCAACACCATCCTCTTCAAACACGGTTTTAACCGCAAAAATAGCGGCTTTAGCATTTAGGGTGTCAAAAATAGTTTCGATCAAAATAATATCGGAACCACCTTCGATTAAACCACGCGTAGAAGCACTGTAATCTTCGACTAAGTCATCAAAAGTAACGGCGCGAAATCCTGGGTCATTAACATCAGGTGACATGCTACAAGTTTTGCTAGTAGGGCCTAACACTCCCGCGACATAACGAGGTTTATCGGGGGTACTGTATTTGTCAGCGGCTTCTTTGGCTAACTTAGCGCCCGCGACATTTAGCTCGTAGGCAATGTCTTCCATCTCGTAATCCGACATACTCACGCGGGTAGCGTTAAACGTATTGGTTTCGAGAATATCTGCGCCAGCTTCTAAGTACTCTTCATGAATCTCACGAATGACATCAGGTGCTGTAATAGCCAACAAGTCATTATTGCCTTTAATCGACATGTGATAGTCAGCAAAACGCTCTCCACGGTAGTCTGCTTCTTCTAGTTTGCGACGTTGGATCATCGTGCCCATTGCGCCATCAATAATAAGAATTTTCTTTTCGAGGAGGTCTTTTAATTGCTGTGTTTTATTCATAAGAGTCATTAAATGATTAAAATTATTAGTCCCGCACTTATACGTGATTCGACTGGAATTGCAAGGGTAAGGATGATATTACAGATGGTTTAATGGAGAGAGTCTTGCTATAAATTTAGGTGTTTATTCTACAAGTTTGCTACGGTTTGGGTAATGCCAATCCTAATATGTTTTCCTTTTTATACCACTTTTGGAAGTGGGGTTTTAACCCCGCCAAAACGGGACGGCTTGTGTAGATTGGGTTAGCTTGCCGAGTTTACGAGGCAACGTAAGCCAGCAGAATTTAAGGCGAATTGTTGGGTTACGTTATTTCACTACGTTCAATAAGCTAACCCAGCCTACGCTGTTGCCCCGCCTTAAAGTTGGTAGCCCTATTTTTTAACTAAGATGTGTATTTATTAGGATTGGTATAATATAGCACCACTAAAAGCATTAGGTACGTGGTTTGTTGCCCTAATTGTTTTGCTAGACAATCATCTAAGGATAGAGCGATATGCAGAAACGAAATATAATATTTTTACTTGTTTTTATTGCTCTATTGATTCTGGTTTCTGTTTTCTCTGAGGAGCTACGCAATCTCTTCCAGCAAGCTAGGACTTTAGAAAAAGAAGAAAGAGGTGTGTATAATGATTGGATTAGTATAGGGGCAAACTCTATTGCTATTATCACTACAATAGCCTTTCTCATTCGTTTTTTATTCACTAAAAATGACTCAACAATCCAGCCTGCAATAAGCACCCCTAATCATCCAACTCCCAAATCAACAGATGAACTACTACAAGAGTACTACCAACAACTCCACAGCTCATGCGAAGTGATAGACCTTTCTTTAGTCGATGTGAAATTTTCCAAATATGCTCGCAGTGTGGGCAACAAGCTAACACTGCCTGTCATTTATCAAGAAATGGATGCAGAGCCGTGTCGCTTTAATGCAGAAGAGGAAGGTAGCGACCAAAAAGAGCTGAAAGAAAACCAACGTAAGCCGTTAATGGATTGGGTTGCCGACGATAAATATCAGCGTGTAATTATTTTAGGTGATCCTGGCTCAGGGAAAACCATGTTTATGGATATGCTGGCATGGAAAATTTCAGGCTCTCACCTTGGTGAAAAGTGCCAAAGTGAGTTTAATCGCTTACCCATTATAAGAATTCGCTTACGAGCGGTGGCATTGCTTTATCAAGAAAAAGGTTTTGGCAAAGATTTTTTGCGCTTGGCAATGCAAGATGAAATAGAAACAATGCTAGGCGATAATGCCAACGGCACTTGGGTAGCTCTCGAACAGCAACTACTAAAACACGGTGTTATTTTATTAGATGGTTTAGACGAAGTACCAGAACAAGACGGTATGCGAACCGATATGCTCGACGCGATTGATGAGTTAGCCGCAGAGCTAGGCACACAAGCACGTTTAATTATCACCAGTAGACCTTACGTGTTTGAGAAAGAAGAGCAAGCACAGTGGCTAGAAGGCTTTTCCTGTTTGATGATACAAGACATGCAGAACTGGCAAATAGAACGCTTTATTGAAAACTGGTATCGCTTATTAAAATCACATAAAGGGCGTAGCGAAGCCGAAGCACAAAAAGTAGCGCATAAACTCTTTATAGAGTTAGAAAATAGGGCCTATTTATTAGACCCTGCACGTCGTCCGCTTATATTGACACTCTTAACCTCATTGCATTATGCGCGAGAGGTATTGCCCCATTCACGTGCAGAACTTTATGAAGATGCGATTGATTTAATGCTAGAGCGTTGGACGCAACGTATTCATACAGACTCCGACTATCCTTTAGAAAGCTTTGAGAAGAAAATTCTTGAGCAACATGAGTCCACCCGTAAAATTGCCTTACAAAGATTGGCGTATGAGGCACATAGTGCGAAACAGCTACAAATACCCGCAGAAAAAATTAAAGGTTTATTTGCCGACTTTTTAACAGATGACTGCAACTCTAATAACTTGCTTGATTTTATGCGTTATCGCAGTGGTATTTTAAAGCCCAGCAAAGGGGATGCTTTTGAGTTTTATCATCGCTCTTTTCAAGCCTACCTAGCCGCATTGCAATTAACTGAAAGTAGTCACTGGCAGTTAGAAATCGAACGCTTATTAAAAGAAGAAGGTAAAGACTGGTGGGGAGAGGTTTATTTACTGCTTGTTAGTGCCAAAATAGCAGGGAACAGCAAGCCAGACGCTATCTCCTTATTGTTACGTTCAGTGCCTGAAACGATTGATTATGAAAACTTTAGTGAGCAAGAGTGGCAGCTATTTACCCTTGCTGCACAGGCAACGGTCGAGCAACAACAACCCTTACAACATTACACGGATAAAGATTATGTGAAGTTACGCAACTTCCTGACTAAACATTTATTAGCCATTGTAGAAACAGGCCACCACTTGCCCATTACGCTAAGAGCTAAAGCGGGTCGTTTACTGGGTAGACTTGGTGACCCGCGTAAGGGCGTAACGGTGGAGAATAACTTGCCTGATATAGCATGGGAGTCCATTCCCGCAGGAAGCTTTATGATGGGAACAGAAGGTGAAGAAGGCTCTGACGATGAGAAACCTGCACATAAACGAGAACTAAAAGCCTTTGAAGTAAGTCGTTACCCCATTACTAATGCCCAATATGCTTGTTTTATAAAAGCAGGTGGTTACAGCAATGAAAGTTACTGGCAGAACCCACCTGCTGCATTAGCATGGCTCAAAGGTGCTAAAGCCGATCTATCCCTAATGGATGATAATCCCGATATCAAAAAGAGCTATGAAGACTGGTTAGGCACGGAGAGAACACGCTTACAACCATGGTTTTGGGAGCAAAAGAAATGGAACAACCCTAATCATCCTGTAGTGGGTATTAGCTGGTACGAGGCTTTAGCTTTCTGCAACTGGCTAAACACAGCGGATGGGTATAAAGATAAAAACATAAGTTTGCCCAGTGAAGATCAATGGGAATATGCCGCACGCGGCGCGCAGAATTTATCCTATGCTTGGGGTGATGAAGCTGAAAGTTTGGGCAATACAAGTTTAGGCAATACAAGGGATACAGAGCTAGGTAGAACCTCAGCGGTTGGTCTATTTGTTAAAGGAAAGGCTTTTGATGATGCATCCTGTGCTGTTTATGATATGACGGGTAATGTCTGGGAGTGGACGCAAAGTCAGTGGGGTAAGCAGATAAATAAGCCTGATTTTACTTATGATAAATGGGTAGAGCAGGAGCTTGAGCGTAATAATTTAGAAGAACATGCTTTACGAATAATTCGCGGTGGTTCTTGGAACGATTCTACTGATTATGCTCGGTGCGCTATTCGTTTTAGGTTTCATCCCTACAGTCGGGACTACTATACAGGGTTTCGAGTTGTTCGAGAGTGAGTCGTTCTCCCTGGCTTTTCTGCGATGCTGGCTACTGGTCTTCTGACTTCTGTTTACTGTTTTTCTGAATCCTCATTCCATAGTGGCTGGTAGTGGTATTAGGTTCAGACTGTATAATACCAATCCTAATAAATTCATCCCTGAATTGTTTTTAAGGTGTTTTTATAGCCTGTATGAAGCTTGCGCAATACAGGAGTGCGTGGCTTCGATTTCCCGTATTACGCGATGCTCCATACGGGCTGCAAAATACTTGATCGATTGAACATTAAAAGCAAAACATATTAGGATTGGTATAATAAGTTAAATATCAAAAACTGAGAGGATGTATGTGATGTCAGCTTTAGCGGAACAAATAGAAAATACTATTGATGTTGAGGAGTACCTTAGTGGTGAGCGGGTCAGTGATATCAAGCATGAATATGTTGAAGGGCAGGTTTATGCAATGGCTGGAGCTAAACTAAATCACAATCGCTTAGTACGTAATATGTCGGCACTACTTTGGGATGCTTTAAAGGAAGCACCTTGTGAGCCAGTTAGTAGTGATATGTTATTAAAAACTACCGAAAGCCATTATCGCTATCCTGATGTCATGGTTATTTGTGATGATGATCATTCCAATGATGATTATGTTCGCGAAAATCCAGTTTTAATCATCGAAGTTCTATCAAAAAGCACGCGTAAAAAAGATAAAGCAGAAAAGCGTGAGGAGTATCTCTCCATTGATAGTCTGCAAGAATATGTGTTAATCGAACAAGATTTTGCTGAGATTGATGTGCAACGCCGTAGCAATAACTGGCAATCATCCTATTATTTTCTTGGTGATGAGATTACATTTAGCGCGATTGATGTCACGGTTGCGGTTGAAGATATTTATCTACGTGTGGATAATGAGGATATACAGCAATTTTTAGAACAAAAACAAGCGAAGTTAATCGAAGAAAAAGAAGTTGAAGCTAATCAGCAATAATCACTGGTAATTTACCCCAAATTTTTGTTCAATAGCGCAAAATCATAGACTACAAAAGGAATAGAGTAGTGGCATTAAGCGAAGAGCAACTTACAACACTCATAAACAGTGGCAAGGATGATATTTCTAATGAGGATTATGGCACGGCAGAAATGAAGTTTGAGCAAGTTATTAAAGAAGCACCGCTATTTCCCTCAGCTTATTTGAATTGCGCCACGGTTCAATTTTTTCAAAGTAAAAATAAAGAAGCCTTGGTTAATCTTGATATTGCAATCGCTTTGCTTCCTCCAAAAGAGGTGTTAGATGTCTCAGCGGCATACCATAACCGAGCCTTAGTGAATGTGGAGCTAGGCAATATTGATGAGGCAATCATCGATTTAAAAGCAGCTATGGCATTATCGTTTGAAGCCTCAGAAGAAGAGTTGCAACGTGTCAGCGAGCTAAAGAGTGATAATAGCTTAAATACTCCAGAGAAAGTGATCGGAAAAGTGCAGTCTTTATGTGCGCTTGGAAAGCAGAAATTTGCTGAGAATACTTTGGAAGCATTGGCATTGTTTAAGAAAGCGGCGGATATTAGTCCAACGTCTATTGATGCCGTTTATGGTGTGGCAGTATCAAATTCGGCATTAGGGCGTGTTGATGAAACTTTGGAACACTTCAATCAGCTTCTCGGTATGCTAAAACCTGAGCATGACAGTGTAAAAGCAGAAACCTTATACAACCGCTCGGCTATCCTCAAAGAAAAAGGCGATGTAAAGCAAGCCATAGCCGACCTTGAAGAGTGTTTGAGTTTATCGCTTGATGAAACGGTTGGCTTTCCTGTGCTTGGGTCGGCAGAAAGAGAAGCGGAAATGGT
>DQSN01000232.1 GCA_015663245.1 Leucothrix mucor | reverse complement strand
TTTTGCTTCTGTTACTTTGCGTAAAGCAAATTCAGCTCTTTGCTGTTGTATTAATTGCATGATGATTCTCCTAGGCTGACTTATCAAGAATAGAAACAGCACACCAACCCATCCCCACGGTTTCATTACCACCGAGTTGTAGCCATGCTCGCTCACTAAAAAGGTCGGTTATAGCGCCCATTACACGCTCAGCACTTATGCCGATATCTTCCTTACCTTTTTCTCGTTTATGACGTGACTTTACGGCGCTGAGTCCAATATAAAGGATGGTTTCAGGCGGGAGTGTTTCTTCGTACCATAGCGCACCTGGTTTAACAACTTTAGTCTCTGATTCAATCGCAATATGGGCATTAACAGGCGTTGCATGTTCTGCTATATAGGTGAAATTATCATTGCTAACAATGACTAGTTGCTCTGCTAAAGTGGCTTTAGAAACACCGTTCATAAAGGGTAATATAGCTTCAATAATGACCTCTAAAGCAATAGGCTTGGCTTGGAAGCGATACTCTTCAAGAAAGAGCTTTTCATTTTCCGAATGGCTATTGTCAACAAAGGCTTGTTCTTCACCTAAATTTTCGTCGAGAACAGAAAGGTCGTTGACAGTAAGTACATGGCTAGCAAAACGACTGGCGTCTTGGGCAAGACGTTGTAATACCGCAGGGCAAGTGACCCATTTAAATTGTGACGTTAAAGAGCGTACGGGCAATAAAAGTAAACGAGCGTCACTAATAGCAATCGCGCCTGCTTGCTCATTGCCTTTTTCAGTTGTTTCACCAAAAACATAAATGACACTGCCACTGTCTTTGTCATATTTTTCTTCGGCACGTGAGCGCAAAGCTCCTTTGACGGCGGAGCCAAAAATGCAAGGCCATCCATTATGCCCTTCACGTTGAATAGGAAGATCAATAACTCCTGTATTTTGACCTGTTCCTGCATGAATCGAAGTCTGTGCATGCAGCCCGATTAGTTTACTTATTTGTGTCATTTGTTAGCTCCTTTTGTTGCTACGTCATGCCAGAGTCCTACGGCAAGATGACCGCGCCCTAGATGTTGTTCTTTGCCAATGTTGGTATTGTGTAATGCGAGCATTGCATCTTGAATGTTTTGTGGCGAATGATTGTCTACGGTGCAATAAAAAACACTGCCCGCAGGGAGTAAGCTTTGCACTGCAATAGGCTCATGCTTTGCCATATCCCAACCACCTTCTCGTTGTGCTTTACCAATAATGCTACTCACAAGGGTGAGAGAGATTTTATTAATTTTGCCTTGCCAAACCGTTCCTTGCTCGGTTTCATTTTTTTGAAAGTCAGGTAAAAAAGCTGAATTTTCGGGTAACAGCAAAGGTGTTAACAGGTATAAAATAATGCCCTTACAAGTATCTAATCCTTTACTTGGCAATGCGGGGAATATGGGTGATTGTTCCATGGCTTGTAAACTTGCCATACGACCTTCACCGCCTAGTTTGATTAGCCCTGCTTTTAAATTATCGCCTGCAATATTGACATCAATACTTAATGCCGTATTTTTGTTGAGACGAATGTGCCGTGTTTGATACAGCATTCCCTCTTTGACTCGGCGCGTTTGATTGTCTCTAGCAATTCCTAGACGGTGCTCTTCTTTTAGTAGCTGTTGACGACTGATAATATCGTCATTCCTATCAGGTGTTTTACCACTCAGTACTTTTTGTAGTCCTGCTGTGGTGAGCCAATGATTATTTAAAGATTTACTGCCAACCATCCGCTCAGGCAAGCAGGGCAGATGTACTTTTTTACCTAAATCACATTCACAGGGAATACCAATGTAAATAAAGTCTATCTGCGTTATTTTTGTGCGTAGTTGCTTATCATCTTGCTTAACCATTAAGTTTAAAGGCGCGGGGTAAAGTCGTTCGCCCTTGTAATGCACCCAAACACCATAAAATTGCAGCTGTTCCGCAAAATCATCGCCATAGCCTATAAGTTGTCGTACTGGGTTATCTTTATTTTTTCGAAAATCTTGCCAATTAACCCCCATGCTTTCACCAATATGGCTACGAATAGCCCCCGCTAAGGTGCGCGCAGAAGGGGGGAAGAGAGATAATAACTCTGAGCTTCCTGGTGCTTCCATGGGTCTGGACTCACGAAAAAATAGCGTATCAATTGCACTTAGTTCCCATGACTGTTTCATTATTCCACTCCTTTTTGAGCAAGAAAGCGGAGTAAAAGTGCGCCATCTGCATAAAGATTATTGCTTTCTACCATCTCTTTCTCTTTGCTACTTTCGTTTTCAACGAAATAATGTGGGCGACATTGTTTTAGCAAAGGGGCAATGTCTTGCTCTGCCTCTTCTCTGGTTTTATGACGGTTCTTACTGGAGTTGATGTATTCCATTGCCATTAAAGAAACGGCTTGATCCTTATTTAAAAGAGGGGGCTTCTGAGGTTCTCCCTCTTTTGATTTAGGGGGGTTAAGTAAGTCAAAACGTTGACGAATTTTATAAAAGAATTTATTAGAAAACTGAGGGTCTTCTTTATTGCGGTCTTGGAATTTCTCAACCAGTGACTGCATAATGACTTGACCATCTTTGCCATTCTCCGACAAGGCGACTTTCCAAGGTTGCGCCCATTTTACGGCGACACCTCCAGGTTTCCAAACGCGTATCGCTAATGCGTCACGCCCCGTTTTTTCTTTGGCGATATTGTCTAATAGGTCATGGGCATCACGAAGTACCTTCGTGAGCGGTGTTTTAATGTGTACGTATTCAATGGCCCCCGATAATGTGGTTGGAATGCCTGTTCCATCAAAGCACTTTGTATAATCATCACGTAATGCTTTGGCGCAATTTAAGGCATTTTCTAGCGGTAATATCGCCAATACATCATCGCCACCTGCGTAGATTAAAAAGCCATTATGTAGATCAACAGTGGTTTCAACCTGTGTAGTAAACTCACCTAATGCTTTGGAAATAGGAGCTTGATTGTCTAAGACACTCATTTGTTTACCCAATGAATCACCATCCATCATGAGTACCGCATAAAAAGGCGAAACAAGGGGGGCATCAGCCGTCTTTTTGAGTTTGCTAAAGGCAGTAATGACTTTTTTAGCTTGCTCTTGGTCGGGATAGAGTTTTTTGTTCTCTAAGATAAAGGGGAAAAATACATTGCCATCGTGGGAGACACTGTTTTTACGTTCGCGGTTATG
>DQSN01000204.1 GCA_015663245.1 Leucothrix mucor | reverse complement strand
TACCACGCAATGTACGCTATCAAAGAGTTTAAATAGACTCGCTAAGGATTTGCCAGACACCGCTTGGCTTTTACCCAAAAAGCCCTCCAAAAAAATACCATCCTGACTACCATGCCCACTAAAGTGAACAATTTGTGGCTTCGTTTCTAATACTAAACGGCGTAAATCTTTAGGGCGAATAGCCTCACCCTGCACTACCTTAAAATTATCCTCATTGACCGATAATTTAAGGCTTTCTTTAATTTCCCTAAACTCCTCGGCGAGGCGCAAAGAGTCGGTTTCTTTAGGGTTTGATGCTAGTAGTAGAATTGTCGTTATCATGTCTTCAATAATAGAACATTTTAAAACAGATGCTCTAAATCTTCTGGCAACATTCGATGCCAAATGATTTGATACGTTTGAGGTGCGCTCATGGTATCCACAAACTCACTAGAGCTGGGTGAAAACCACAATGAAATTGCACCTAGTGCAATCAAAATACCAGAAATAGCACGTTGTTTGGTGTCTATCACTTTCATCGCGGTTCCAAAAGAACGCTTAATACGATGATTCATAAAATCTACACTATAAATTTCATCGAGCATCAAATGAATGATAAAACCATAAAAAACCAGCATCCCAATCAACCACGAAATAAACGCTGTTTTGGAGAAAAAGTGAAAACTAATAGAGGTTGTAAACAAACCAAAAGCAAAGGCAGCAACAAGGGAATGAATAGCACCTCGATGCTTGGTGTATTTGTGGAAAATCATCCACACAGGATAGCGAATGAAGGCAAATATAATAAGCCCTATTACCCATAGCTCAATAATAGATAATTGATTCTCGGTAGAAAATATCCATAAAAAGGAAATAATCATCCCCAACAGAGAAAATATAATACGGCTGGGGTAAGAGTGCTGCAAATCAACATCGGGCAGAATGCCACCAATTGTACCTGCGAGTGTTAGCAGTAAAGCATCGCTTGTGCCGATAAAACCAACCTGCAAACATAGTGTTGCTAATAAGCCAGATGCAACTGCGGCAACGGTGATGTGTGTATTGAAATTTGCCATTGTGGTTCAATCCTAATTTAGGGTAGACGACGGTAGCAAATACCAAAGCACTAATGCAAGTATCACAAACACAAATTGAGCTGTTGCAAAATGTAGAAAACTTGCCGCGAGCATGGGGGCAACTATTGCGGCAATCAAAGCGTTCGATGTCATTTGGATGGAACCTTGTACCGCAGCTGCAGACCCTCGGTTTTTAGGAAAACAGTCCAACGCCAGAATACTAATATTAGGCATTAGCCACGCTAAAGCAAAAGAGTAAACTGCTATTGATCCGATGATAAGCATGGGTGAATAATAGTGCATATAGATCAGGACGAGATTAAAAACACTCGCAATCATGAGAATGATAAAAGCATTGTTGATAATTTTTTCTGCCGACCAAAGGTGTGCCAGTTTCGCAGCAGAGGCTGCGCCAAGCATAATGCCGATGGTGACTGGAATAAATAACCAGACAAAATCAGTCGTTTGCCAGCCCATAAAATCAAAAATAATGGTCGGTGCGCCCGCGATGTAAATAAACAAACCTGCGAAGCATATGGTGACGATAAAAACGAGTAACACAAAGCGTAGGTGAGTGACTTCTCGGTAATATGTTTTAGCAACCTGTTGAGGGTGAATCGATTGCTGATCCTCAGGTTTCAGACTTTCTGCTAAACGCATCACCACCATTAACAAAGCTACTGCGCCATAAAATGCCAAGAAGTAAAAAATAGAGCGCCAACCAAAAATATCATGTAAAGCACTGCCAACCAGTGGTGCTATCGCAGGGCCTAAAGCAAATAGCATCATCACTTGTGACATGACTTGGCGTGCTTCTGTCTGGTTGAAAGCATCACGAATCATCGCGCGTCCTGCCACATAACCACCACTGGCAGAAATACCCTGTAAAGCACGAAACAGCATCAAAGACTCAAAGTCCTCAGCTAAAGCACAAGCTAAAGATGACAATAAATATAAGGCTGTGGAAAGATAAAGGACTGGTTTGCGTCCAAAACGGTCGGATACTGGTCCCCAAACCAATGTCATCAGCGCAAAGGATGCCAAGTAAATAGCTAAGGTTTGTGACAATAAAGCACGACTTACCCCTAAATCTACCTCTATCGAAGGAAAGGCGGGCAAATAGGTGTCAATACTAAAAGGCCCTACCATTGAAATTATTGCAATGGTAATAATGATCCAGCGTTTAGAGTGTTTAGTCGTGGCTTGGCTAGATGAATTAATGATATTTATCTCAGAACATAAAATAAAAAATAATAGCGTATTCAGCGGTATAGTGGTCTATATTTTTTGTAAGTATATTGGGCAGTGAAAAGATGAAATTTGATTATCACCATATTACAGACATTGGCGACCGAGAGGAAAACCAAGATGCTTGTGCGATATTAAAACATGAGGATTATATTTTATTAGCACTATCAGATGGTATGGGAAGCTATATTGATAGCAAAAAAGCGGCTGATTGTTTTTGTCAGATTAGTTGTGAGAGTGGGCAGCCTATAGCAATTAATAGTGATGATATTGAAAAGAGCTTACGGGAATACTTCATTCAAGTGGTTGCCGAAATTCCGTCTTGCATGCAACAAGCAGGTGCAGAAAGTGATATGCCCTATGCCACAGGTGTATTAGCTTATATTGATAACAAACAAACTATTATCGCCCATGTAGGCGACTCACGTGCTTACTTAATTACTAATGACAGCATCATTCATACCCAAGATCATTCGATGGCGCAGTTATTAGCAAACCAAGGGGTAATCTCTCAAGAAGACATAAAGACACACCCATCTCAAGCACAGCTCTTACGTTATCTAGCGAAACAACCTTTGGAAGTAGAGATAACCCACTTTCCTAAACTCGAGGAAAGTACCATTATCCTTCTCTGTTCTGATGGGCTATGGCCACTGATTAGTGATGATGAACTACGCATACTCATTGATGATAGTGAGCTTGATCTATCACTGAAAAACATAGTTGAAACGGTCAAACAAAGAGCTAAAGGACATAGTGATAATATTACAATACAAATATTGAGAGACTCTCCCAAAATCTGTGTAATTGCCGATCATTAATCTCAGGAATGAGAGAAATGGAAGAGCAGGGTCAGGTCTCGAAACAACGCCTTGCATGATAACAAGACCTTGTATCTGACCCCGTTCAGTTGACGTTCAGTTCCTAGCAGTTCTAGTGTAACCCTTTATACCTTTTTCTCTATATTTTACTTATATGAGCCATTACGACCTTTTTTTACGCTAGTAAAAGAAAGAAACTGATAATATTTTTGAATTAATGCTAAAGAGGTTTATGATGAAAATTATACAAATTATTGTTACCACAATAGGGCTGTTTATTATTACAAGCGCCGTTAATACTTCATTTTCTAAACAATCAAACGAACCGCATGGGGCATCAACAAGTTCCTTATTTTCAGGGCCATCTGGAACAGGTAAAACATATATTGGTGAGACTGAGAAAAACCTAGGCAAAATTGTTTTAAAAATTAAAAAGAAGTGAAATGGCAACATTGATATAAAAACAGCTTTAAATCCCCGTGCACACGGCTTTCTCATAGAAATTTAACTTGACGTAGCATTGCCTCCAAATCTTCAGTTGAATCACAATATTTTTCAATGGCTGCCTGAAAATTTGAGACACCTATTTTTCTCAAAATTGGGAATGAACGGGGTCAGGTCTTGTTATCATGTGATATGTTGTTTCAAGACCTGACCCCATTCCTGTGGGAAAGTAAAGCTGTATTTCTTCATTTCCTGCCTGCCT
>DQSN01000218.1 GCA_015663245.1 Leucothrix mucor | reverse complement strand
TGTTGGTGTTTCTGTTGTTGGCGTGTCAGGTGTTTCTGTTTTAGAACCAGCACCTTCACCAAAACTGGTACCACCACCACACCCAGTAAGGGCTAATGATAATAAAACAGGAAGCGTTAATCTTTTCAAATGAGTGGGGAGAATCATGGATAAGCCTTATTATTTTTATTAATTTATTATTAACTTGCTGTTATTTTTTACTTTTATTTCAACAAGCTTTCTAACTCAAAGTGCCTCATTTTCAACAATGAAACAAGCTCAAAGTATCTCTGATTAGGGAGATTGTTTTTTCGATAGTCTACCATTTAGAACCCCAAAGTTGTCAAGGTAGCACCACCGCCATCAGACTATTGGTGTCTTTCTACTTGGCGCACAAAAAAGCCGCGTAAACGCGGCAAAGTTACATCGAAGGGATGTTCAATAAATTAGTAAATACTATTTAAGCATATCGAGAATCATTCTTTTTCTGCGCTAGATGGTAATGTCTAATACCATGGAACATTGCATTAGCAAGCTTCTTTTGATAGTGACTAGTATTCAAACGACGCTCTTCACGTGGATTACTGATAAAAGCGGTCTCCACTAACATCGAAGGAATATCAGGTGATTTAAGCACCACAAAAGCAGCACTCTCTACCTTTTTACGCAACAATCTATTAATTCCACTAAGCTCTTTTAATACATTTTCAGCCAAACCTAAGCTGTTATCAATAGTTGCAGACTGTGATAAGTCTAATAATAAGGAGGACAATACTTTATTACTACGATGTACAATAGCACCGCCTAATCTTGGCTCGTAAGAGTTTTCGCTCTTTGCCAGCCAGCGCGCAGCTTCACTTGATGCACCATTCTCAGACAAAATATAAACAGAGGAACCTGTTAACTTACGATTAGGATTGGCGTCTGCGTGGATCGAAATAAATAAATCGCCACCCTTAGCACGAGCCTTATCCATTCTTTTTCGCAACGACACATAATAATCACCATCGCGCGTTAAAACAGCTTTCATATCCGCTTGCTTATTGATACGTGCTTGCAAAAGACGTGCAATTTTTAGTACAACCTCTTTTTCCAAGGTTCCCTTTCTACCCACTGCACCTGGGTCTTTGCCGCCATGCCCAGGATCAATAACAACCACAAAACGCTTACCACGGCGTGTAACTTGCTTTTTAGCCAGTGTTTTTTTCTTCTCAGAACGCTTTGAAGATTTCTTAGAGACTTGCTTTTTTTTTGTAGATGACTTTCTAGAGAGAGCCACCTCTAAACGGTAGCCTTTACTCGTCTTGAGTAATTTAGTAGTTACCTCAGCCTTTTGAGCCAAATCAAGCACTATTCTTAAATTACCGCCATTTCGAGTCGCATGTCGAATTCCATCTACCAAGGAATTTTTACCTAGATGCTTTTTTAGTTTTGTTTTTAGCTGAGTATTTTTAAGATCGATAACGACACGATCAGGTGAATCTAAAGAAAATAAGGAATGCTTTATCGAGTCGCTCAACTCAAACACGAGACGCTGCTGACTCCCGCCTTTTCTTGAGCCTAAATCTTTAATCGCCAACAAAGACGCAGGAGAACGCCTGCTACCTTTCGCTAATAATTGAGGGGACAATAACGCACTACCAGCAAAGCCCAAAACTTTAGCTAGTTTAAGAATAAATTCTCTACGTTGTTTATTGCTATTACTCATTTTCATCCACTGAAATATTCAGAACTCACTACCCTGTATGGGACTGAAAAAAGCCATAATAAGTTAAGAGAACTTCCAAGGTAAATTCCTATCGGAAAATACTAAAGTTTATTTACGACTTCTTATCTAACAGTAAAACTCACTAGAGTATTTTTTTCAAGTTGTTTTTATAAAAAACCTGTAAGTTATTGTTTTATATTACATGAGTTTTGATATTATCTTTACATCTCGCTGATCATTATTATGCTGAATAAATATATTCAGGTCTTCTGGTGGCAAGAAGCCTTGTGCTTTCTCAGGCCACTCGATAAGACATAAAGCATCTGATGACAAGTAATCTCGCCCCCCCATATATTCTAATTCTTCAGGATCTGCTAAGCGATATAGATCAAAGTGATAAATATCCCGACCATCGATTCTGTAAGGTTCTACCAAAGCATAAGTCGGGCTTTTCACTGTTCCTAAAAATCCCAAATGACGTAACAAACCACGTACTAAAGTTGTCTTTCCTGTCCCTAAATCCCCATGCAGAAAAACCAATCCGCCCTGCCTAAAAGAGTCGGCTATTTCGCCTCCAAGTGCTTCCATCTCTTTAGCTGACTTTATTTTTAATGTCCTTGTTTTCAATTTACTAATTCTCGTAAATAGGGATAAAGATCCGTAGCGAATAAACCGCGCTCACCTTTTTCAGCTACCGCCATATCCGCCGCTTTTGCATGCAAAGTTGCTCCCAATTGCAAAGCTGTTGGCAGAACCATGCCCTGCGCACGTAAACCTGCGATAATTCCCGTTAACACATCACCCATTCCTGCAGTAGCCATACCAGGATTCCCCAAGTCTAAAATGGTAATTTTATCTTGATCCGCAAGCAGCGAACCCGCTCCTTTGAGCACACAATACCCCGAAAAATTCTGCTGAATCTTTACCACTGCCTTAAAGCGATCATTTTCGACATCGCTTATATTTACACCTAATAAGCGTGCAGCCTCACCCGCATGGGGCGTGAGTATCCAATTATCCTGCTTAATCGGTAATTTTGATAGTAAATTTAAAGCATCAGCATCGATAATTTTATCATGGCTTGTTGCCAAACATGCATAAAACAATTCCTGTCCCCATGCACTTGTACCCAAGCCTGGGCCAATCGCAATAACATCGGCACGTTGTAGAAAAGGTGTTAATTGTTTAGCTGAACCCAACCCCTTCACCATTAGCTCTGGACAATTAATATTTAACCATGCAGCATGCTCAGGATGAGTAATAACCGTAACCAACCCTGCGCCTACGGTTAATGCTGCTTCCGCTGCCATTTTTACTGCGCCACTCATGCTAGGCGCACCTCCTATGACCAACACATGCCCATGAGAACCTTTATAACTACTCCTCTTTCTTTTTGGCAGTCGAGGGATATTACCATCCAATAAAAAAGCTTGTTTTTGATCGATAGATTTAATCAACTGTCCCTGCAACTGATTATCAATATCCAAGTCTGAAAAAGAGAGTTTACCCACCATATCACGGGCTTTTCCTGTATATAAACCACGCTTTCTAGCAATAAAGGTTACAGTCTCATCCGCTTCAACAGCACAACCCATGATTGCACCTGTGTCTGCATTTAAACCTGATGGAATATCAACCGCAGCAATATATGCTTCACTCGTATTCATAACCCCAATCACCTCTGCCCATAAGCCTGTAATATCCCGCTTCAAGCCTATTCCTAATAACGCATCTATCATAATATCCGTTTGATAGGATACTTGCCGATTAGTAGTAAAAGACTCTATTTCACCCTCTATCGACAAATATAAATTTTGTGCGATTAGAGCATCACCTTGCAAAGGTGCATCACCTAACTGAATTACACGCACCGTCATACTGGCTTCAAGTGCTAAACGTGCAATGATATACCCATCACCTGCATTGTTACCCACACCACAAAAAACTAACATCGACTTGGCATCAGACTGAGATTGACGGATACTATCAAACATAAATTGCCCTGCTTTTGCCATAAGCGCAAAGCCAGTCATGCTCTCTTCTGCAATAGCAAGTCGATCTAACTCTCTAACCTGCTCTGCTGTATAAACTTGATGTGATAATGGAAAACGATAATTCTTCAAAACAAAATACCAATATAGAAATTAATCGACACAAAAAAAGCTCTCTATCTCTCTCTATATTACAAGATTTAGCCTCAAAAATTACAATCTGGGGTAATGAATTAGGTTTTCAAAAAGTTGGTTTCAGTAATATTGATCTTGGAAAAACAGAACAACAATTACAAACGTGGGTAGAGCAAGGGTTTCATGGTGATATGGAGTGGATGCATCATCACGGCAGCAAACGCACACAACCTGCCGAGTTAGTAGAAAATACGCGGAGCATCATTTCGGTGCGTATGGATTACTTGCCTCCTGATGGCGTTGATCCTGAGTTATTACTCAATCACCCTCAAGCCGCTTATATCTCACGTTATGCGCTCGGTCGTGATTATCACAAATTACTGCGCAAACGCTTACAGCAATTAGCCACTAAAATTCAACAAGAAATTGGTGCATTTGGTTACCGAGTTTTTGTTGATAGCGCCCCTGTAATGGAGAAACCCATTGCCGCAAAGGCTGGGCTGGGCTGGGTAGGAAAGCACAGTAATATTTTAAGCAAAGAGGCGGGATCGTGGTTTTTTTTAGGCGAGATATATACTGACTTAGCCCTTAAAGCTTCTAAGCCTGTAGAAGATCATTGCGGTAGTTGCTCTGCTTGCATTGACGTATGCCCTACTCAAGCGATTATTGCGCCCTATATTGTTGATGCGCGCCGTTGTATTTCTTATTTAACCATCGAATTAAAAGGTGCCATTCCTGAAGAGTTTCGCCATGCCATTGGTAATCGCATTTATGGTTGTGACGACTGCCAGCTTATCTGCCCCTGGAATCGCTTCGCAAACTTCACTCAACAAGCTGATTTTGCTGTTCGTAACAAACTTGATAGTTCTCATTTATTAACACTGTTTGCGTGGAGCGAAAGTGAGTTTTTAGAAAAGCTACAAGGCTCTCCCATCCGACGTATTGGTTATGAGCGATGGCTAAGAAATATTTCCGTTGCTTTAGGGAATAGTCCTAAAAATCAACAAGTCCTAGATGCGCTAAATGAGAGAAAAAAACAGTGCACTCGACTGGTTAAAGAACATATTGATTGGGCGATACAGCAACAAATATCTCAATGAATAACAATATATTAGCTAGGGTTTTATGAAACCAAACTACCCTCATCGTCTATTTATTATCAAGAGCTTACATCAACCCTATAAATTATCCTGATAAACGGTTATTATACGTCTATCTATGTAACAATAGGATTACCCGAAACAAAACTTAATTAACTCAAAAAAGCTTAACTCTCACCAAAACTATATACTTTCCATCCCTAAAAATAATGCACTCCACTTCTTAAACAAGCAGTTAAATTAAGTCTTTATCAACCCCAATATAAATTAACCACTATCACGGGGCATATAATATCACTCATAAACATTGAGAACACACACGTATGCTGATACGCATTTTATTAACAACTCTTCTTTTTAGCTATCCTACTTACCTGCTAGCAGAAACAAATACCGCCAGTCTCTATGCTGGGGCAGAAAAATCTATTTATCAAATCCGTGTTATCAACAAGGAAACAGGAAAAAAATCGAGTATTGGCTCTGGTTTTGTCGTCTCAAAAGACAATATATTAGCGACTAACTACCACGTTGTTAGCCAATACGTGAATGACCCTGACATCTATATGCTCGACTATCTATCCACCTCTGGAGAGACAGGAGCTTTAGAATTATTAGATCTCGATATCGTACACGACCTTGCTGTGGTAAAAGCTTCTCACTCAATGGGAACACCTCTAGAGATTGATGACATCCCCGAAAAAGGTGCGCAACTATTTTCACTGGGTAACCCTCTAGATTTAGGCTTTTCAATTGTTTCTGGAACCAATAACGGTATTCTTAAACAAGAAGAAGATGGCAATATTTACATATCAGGAAGTTTGAACCCTGGCATGAGTGGCGGACCCACACTAAATACAGCAGGAAAAATAATTGGTATTAATGTTGCTACGGCAGGAAACAATATTAGCTTTTTAGTACCCGCTGATTACTTAAAAACCATCCTTAAACGTCTAGAAACTAGTAATTACAACGCCATTAAAAATCGCTTTGCCCACAGCTCTTCTCAATTAAAAACAAGCGCTGATAAAATTCTAAAAAAACTATCCTCAAATGATTGGGGGGATACTTCTATTGGGCGTTTTATGGTTCCTGCAGAATTAGATAAATCAGTACGTTGCTGGGATGATAGCCGCCGCCCCAGACCAGATGATTTGTTTCGTTTATTTGTCACCCGTTGCTCCAATGAAGAAAATGTATTTCTCTCCGACCGCCTTAGCGTCGGTAGTATTAATTACGAATACCTATGGCTCGACAGCGACACACTAAACCCCGCACGCCTTTATAGGCACTACCAAAAATTAAACAGTAGCGCGCTTGCTAGTCAAGCAGGAAAGCATGATGTCACTAACTTTGCTTGCCATACCAGCTTTACTCTTATAGCTAAACAAAATTTCAAAACGACTATTTGCCGCCGTGATTACATTAAGTACAAAGGCTTGAGCGACATATTATTCACCACTGCATTAGTAGGACATGATCACAAAGGGTTCATCTTCAATATGGATATCACAGGTACAAATGCCAAGACAGCAATTAACTTATTCAAAACTATGCTAGAGACATTCCAATGGCAGAAGTAATTTTTGAAACCCTATCACGTGGTCATCGTCAACATCATAAAATTAGTCACTTCCCAGCCACCGTCGGACGCGCCTTTGATAATGATATAATTATTAGTGACCTATCTGTATCTGCGCATCATATTGAAATAAGCCAAGATGAAAATGGTTACAACTTACGTAACATTTCCAAGGAAAATGGCACAGTACTTGATAAGCAAAAAATGGGGGCTTTAGCAACCGCAATAGAACTACCAACCTCCATTAAGATGGGTGATTTAGAGGCTAGAATTTTATCTCGCGACACGCCCATTGAACCGACTAGAGTTAAACAACAAGCAAAAGGCTTGTTCCGTATTTTAAACAATCCTATCTGGGTTTCCTGCCTGTTTTTACTAACATTAACCTTAACATTTTGGGATCGTTATCAATCCATTCCATATGAAAAAAACAGCCTTTTTTATCTTAACCAACTACTCCCTACGTTATTTATTATATTAGGAATAACGTTGGTGATAGCAGGGGTAAGCCGTTTATCCACACATCGCTGGGAAATATTATCAGCACTAAGCATAGCCTCCTTATTTTTTTTGATTCCGCTCGTATTTGATTTTATAGGGCACTTTTTAAACTATTTATTTACCTCCGATACCCCTGGCAATATCTTCAAAAATATTGCTCACTTTCTAGTGCTGCCCGCCTTACTTATGTTCTACATGATAAGGGTACATTTAACACCTTGGCTTCCCGCTATGGGAGCAGCACTATTGGTAAGCTCGCCTATCAGTGCTTATTATATCAATGATGCAATGGACCAATTATCAGCATATTCAGGATTTTCAGCCTTTCCACCTTACAACCAAACACTAAGCCCATTTGATATTCGCCTTACAGACACCATATCTTTAGATGACTACTTTGAAAAGGTTGATACGCTTCTAGCCACAGAAGTAACAAAAATGCTGGAAGAAGAATCCAGAAAAAATAAGCCTCTCTGAGGAGCTTCTGATTAAATCCAATTATTTTATGTAAACGAGTCAAGCATAGGAGCCTTAAGCTTGACTCGGAAGTCTCTTCAATTAAGTGGAAGTGTAATAAATAGAAGCATCACAAAAGGTAATAAAATGTCAGAAGCAGAAGATAGCGTCATCACACGCCCAGAAAAACAAGGGCGAGGATGCCTAGCAACACTTGGACTGATGCTAATCACAGTGGTTGTATCCGTTGCCTTAACCACATGGCTTATTACCGTTTACTTATTCCCTAAAAATTTCGACCCTATTGAGTTAAGCGCAAAAGAAGAAACCGCACTGGAGTCCAAACTTAATAACTTTGGTTTTTATGGACTCAGTAAAAAAACTGAAAAAACACCCCCTCAGCAAAACAATGCTTTAAAACCTGAAAAATATACAGAGCACCCTGAGAAACGGGAAATTTCTTTATCTGAAAAAGAACTTAACGCCTTACTAGCAAAAAATACTGATCTAGCGCAAAAATTAGCAATTGATCTCTCTGATGATCTCGCTAGCGCAAAGTTAATTATCCCTCTTGATCCAGACTTCCCCATTCTTGGCGGAAAAACACTCAAAGTTACAGCTGGCATGGAGCTAGCCTATGAGTCTTCTCGACCTATTGTTATTCTTAAAGGCGTTAGTGTTTGGGGTGTACCTATACCTAATGCATGGTTAGGTAATTTAAAAAATGTTGATTTAGTCAAGGAGTTTGGGGGTGATGAAGGCTTCTGGAAATCATTCTCTGATGGTATAGACAACATTCACGTCGAAGAAGGTCAGTTAAAAATCAAACTAAAAGAGTAAACTGAGGCTTCATTAATCTATAAAACGGCACTTTTATCCGATATATGCACGATTACATCCACTTTTCATTGATATAATTAAAATTAATATAGCTATTTTAAAATTCCTATTGTATATTGTTAGCACAAGAAGAAAACACACAAATTTTATAAGTTAAGTGGGGAAATTCAATACCTTACTAGCTTCACCAGCTCCCTCGCAACTTTGGGCGAACTTTAAGTTCGCCTTCTTTTTGCCTGTAATTCCTGCAAAAAATCACCCTTCTAAAAATAATTACACTTGCTCTGTAATATAAAAACAAAAATTATTTAAGTTTCCGCACAAAATAAGCCCTCAAATATTTAGAATAATTTTACATTGCTCCTTATACTTACCCCATTCCTTCCAAGCGCGAATACAAGCAATGAAAAAAAGCCTACAACTTGGGATCATCATGGATCCCATCGAATCAATAAACACAAAAAAAGACAGCACCTTTGCAATGATGCTCGAAGCCCAAAAACGTGGCTGGCGGTTGTTTTACATGCAGCAGCATGACCTATTTGTAGAAGATGGTATCGTTTCCGCACAAATGAAACAAATCACCCTCAAAGATGACCCACAAGATTGGTTTGAGGTTATCGGTGAGACAACTCAAGCTCTACATCATCTTGACTGCTCTTTGATGCGTAAAGACCCTCCTTTTGATATGGAATATATTTATAGCACTTATCTATTGGAACTCGCTGAAAAACAGGGCACGCTCATTGTTAACCGACCTGCCAGCATTCGCTCTGCCAATGAAAAGTTGTTTACCGCTCTATTCCCTGACTGCTCTCCCGAGACACTTGTCAGCAGAGATATGGAGCGCATAAAACTGTTTCAGAAGAAGCATAAAAACATCGTTGTAAAGCCCCTTGATGGCATGGGTGGCTCAATGATTTTCCAGATAAGAGAAGGTGATACCAATCGCAATGTTATCCTCGAAGCTATCACAAATAACGGCAAACAAACCGTGATGGCACAGCGTTTTTTACCTGAATATACCGAAGGTGATAAACGTATTCTCCTCATCGACGGAGAACCTTTCCCTTATGCTTTAGCACGTCTCCCCGCTAAGGGAGAAGGTCGTGCCAACCTCGCGGCTGGCGGCACATACAAAGGTGTAGCGCTAAGTAAGCGCGACCTTGAGATATGTAAGCAAGTAGCCCCTACCTTAAAAGAAATGGGACTAATGTTTGTAGGCTTAGATGTGATTGGTGATTACTTAACTGAGATTAACGTCACTAGCCCTACCTGTATCCGTGAACTTGATACAATCTACTCTGCCAATATTGCTGGCTTATTAATGGATTCGATTGAAGAGAAATTAACTCTCAGAGGCAAAAAATGAAATCACGCGTAAAATGGCTCGACAATATGAGCTTTGTAGGAGAATCAGCGAGTGGACATTCAGTAGTTATGGATGGTCCACCAGAAGCAGGAGGACGCAATTTAGGCATACGCCCTATGGAAATGCTACTGCTAGGTCTTGGCGGCTGCTCTTCTTTTGACATAGTTTCCATGTTAAAAAAAGGACGGCAAGATATTACCAACTGTGAAGTTGAAATTAGCGCCAAACGCGCAGATAGCGAACCCAAAGTATTTACTGAAATCCACCTCCATTTTATTATTGAAGGCAATGACTTATCTGAAAATAAAGTCTCCAAAGCCATCAAACTCTCCGCAGAAAAATACTGTTCCGCCTCTATTATGCTAGGAAAAACAGCTGTCGTTACTCATGACTATGAAATAATCTAACCCTCTCTGCAAAACCATATATCAGGCAAGCACCTGATATACTTTGAAAACACCACACATTTAGACTAGTATTACTCATTAAAATAAGTAATCCGCAGAGATTACAAAGACTCATACCTACACATTTTCACCGAGTCTAAGAGATAAACCATACAAAGGAATTAATATGAATATTGTAAACTGGGCCTTTACAACAACCTCTTGCGCTTTAGTATTAGGTTTTTCAAGTTCCCTACAAGCTACACCAAAGCATAAAAGTATTAATAACGCGGCTTTACAAATGGCTTACCAAGAATTGGTTTTAAACCATTCCGCAAAAACACAGCCAAAATACTCAGCACACCACCGACAAAAAACACGCGCAATCTCTATCGCGAAAAGGCAATTAAAAGTCCGCTATCGCTGGGGTGGCACAAGCCCAAGACGAGGCTTTGATTGTAGCGGCTTAATCCAATATTCATTTAAAAAAGCCAACATTAACCTTCCGCGTACCGCTGCTTCTCAGTATAAAAAAACCAAACGCATCGCACTCTCCCAACTACAATCTGGCGATTTAATATTTTTCCATACCCGCCATCGCAGACACGTACGCATCAACCATGTTGGTATTTACTTGGGAAATAATAAATTTATCCACGCTCCACGCAGAGGCAAAACCGTTTCTATTACAAAGCTAAGTCGTTACTGGAAGCGTAAAATTGTTGGTGCTGGCAGAGTGTGATTTACACATACAGTTACCCAAACCTCTCTTAACACCCAAAACTACTCTGCTCAGGCAGCAATGAAGCACCCATATCAGACCATCAAAAAATCTGTAGCTTTAAAGCCATGCCGCTCCTAAAAAAGCAACAAAATCAGACCTTGCTATTAATAAATTCAAGTTAGAGTGTTTTAGGCAAACTATGCTACCCTTTAGGGGCTATATTTCTGAGAATATAGAAGCATCGCCCCATCCTTTTTGCTTTTACTTATAGAGACTTGTTCCATTCATGATCGAATTTAAAGATGTCAGCAAGCGTTATCCAACAGGGCAAATCGCCCTGTACAATGTCAATTTGACAATACAGCGTGGAGAAATGGCATTTATTACAGGGCACTCTGGCTCAGGAAAAAGTACTTTACTCAAACTAATTGCTCTACTGGAACGCCCCAATAAAGGCAAAGTAACGGTTGATGGGTTTGATCTACAGCAACTAAAACGCAGAAAGATTCCTGCCTTTCGCCGTGGTATTGGAGTTATTTTTCAGGATCATCACCTTCTTTCCGATCGAACCGTTTTTGATAATATCGCCTTGCCCTTAATGATTTCAGGCATGCAACCAGCAGATATTAAACGTCGTATTCATGCCGCTTTAGACAAGGTTAATCTATTGGGCAAAGAAAAAGAATTTCCGTTGATGCTATCCGCAGGTGAAAAACAGCGTGTGGGTATTGCCAGAGCGGTTGTGAATAAACCTAGTATTATTCTTGCTGATGAACCAACAGGTAATTTAGACCCTGTTTTGGCACAAGACATAATGCATACATTCAGACAATTCAATGAACTAGGGTCAACCGTCATTATTGCCAGTCACGACGCAGGGCTCATAAAAAACATGAAGAAGCGCATTATCGTATTACAAAAAGTGCAGGGCTCTTAGTAATTATGTCATCCTCATCAAATACACAAACACAGACCACCACACCAATTTTTAGTCGTTTTGGACAACATAGCACTGCCTTCAAACACAGCTTAAAACAGCTTTGGCTAACGCCTTTGTCGACGTGGATTACTTTAGCCGCAATTGCAATCGCCTTATCACTGCCCTCAGGCCTACATTTATTACTACAAAATTTAAAAACACTCACCGATGATAAGCGAGAGATACCAACCATCTCCTTGTTTATGAAGCAAAATGTAACCGTACAACAAGCGAATGATCGTGCCGAGTTACTATCCGACCTTAATGAAATAGATAATGTGCTAGTTGTCACCCGTGAGGATGCTTTAGAGCAATTTAAACAACTTACAGGTTTTGCCGAAACACTTGAAACCCTTAATGAGAACCCCCTTCCTCATGTTTTAGTCATCACTCCACACATGCAATTAGTGGGAGACCCAGGCGTTGATTTACCCAAATTAGCCCGCCAATTAGAGTTATATTCAGACGTCGATGTGGTGCAAATGGATATTGAATGGGTGCAACGCTTGCTCGCCATTCTGCGCATTGCTAATCGTGCCGTATTAGTCATTTCTGCTCTGCTGGCTCTCACTGTTTTGCTGGTTGTGGGTAATACCATTCGACTTAACATCGAAAATCGCAAAGAAGAGATTGAAGTCACACAGCTTATTGGTGCAACAAATTCATACATCCGTCGCCCATTCCTTTATGGCGGTATTTGGTACGGTTTATTTGGGGGTATTCTCAGCCTTGTTATTGTTCATCTATCCTTATTATTTCTGGTTGGTCCTGTAAACCACTTAGCACGCCTTTATGGTAGCAACTTCACCATCACTGGTCTTGATGTAAGAGCTACGCTATTTATTCTCCTCTTTAGTAGCATGCTTGGACTACTCGGCGCTCAGCTTGCCGTTGGCAAACACTTACGCAAGAATGCCTTCACTTAGAAGCACCCCACTAAAAATATGACAATCAAACAACTACCGTCACACCTCATCAATCAGATTGCCGCTGGGGAGGTAGTTGAGCGCCCTGCTTCTGTGGTTAAAGAACTATTAGAAAATGCACTGGACGCTGGCGCAACACAAATTGACTTAGAGATAGAACAAGGTGGCAGCAAACGTATTCGTATTCGCGACAATGGCTGCGGCATTCCTAAAGAAGAGCTATCTCTTGCTCTCAGTCGACATGCGACCAGTAAGATAACCTCACTTGATGATTTAGAGCATATACGTTCATTAGGCTTCCGTGGCGAAGCACTTCCTAGTATTGCTTCTGTTTCACGGCTAACCATTAGCTCACAAAGTAAAAATAGCAAAGAAAGCTGGAAACTTGCAGGAAATGGCGGCGATGATTTTGATGACCCCGAACCTGCGGCACACCCTCAAGGCACAACTATTGATGTGCGCGACTTATTTTTTAATGTACCTGCGCGGCGTAAATTCTTAAAAACTGAGAAAACTGAGTTCCGCCATTTAGAAGATGTTGTTAAAAAAATTGCCCTCAGCCGATTCAAAACAGCTATTAGCCTAAAGCATGGCTCAAAAACAGTGTTACATCTACAAGCAGCGAATGATCGCGCCTCATCAGAAAGACGAGTTGCGGAAATATTTGGCCCCGCATTTATGGAGCAGTCCCTCTATATTGAATATGAGGCAGCAGAACTAAGACTGTGGGGATGGGTTGGATTACCAACTTTTTCTCGCTCTCAAGCTGACCTACAATACTTTTATGTCAATGAACGTATCATACGCGATCGCATCGTCACTCATGCGGTACGCCAAGCTTATCAAGATGTGCTTTATCATGGCAGACATCCAGCCTATCTGCTTTTTTTAGAGCTTGATCCTGATAAAGTGGATGTCAATGCTCACCCTACTAAACATGAAGTACGCTTTAGAGAAGCGCGCTTAGTGCATGATTTTCTCTACAGAACTCTACATAAAGCCCTCGCAGATATTCGTCCCAGCGACAATCTTAATTCAAACACCCTGCAAAGCGAGACATCAAACCTTAACTCATCAACAGCCAATAACGCACAACAACAAGCAACTTACCCATTCCAAAATACACAGGGCAATTTGAGCATTCCCGTGCGCGAACAAATGGCAGTCTACCAACAATTGCACCAAACACCACCACAACAAAGCAACCCTTTTATTGCTAGCATTCCTTCTGGTGCGGGCTTTTCTCCTAGTTCACTAGCTGTACAAACGGAAAAGAGTATTGATGATACGGGAGAAATCCCACCCTTAGGTTTTGCATTAGCACAAATTCATCGCATTTTTATTCTCGCTGAAAATGCACAAGGACTAATTGTTGTGGATATGCATGCCGCACATGAGCGCATCACCTACGAATACCTCAAAAGCAGCATGGCTGATGATAATATTCGCTCTCAGCCACTACTCGTACCCACCCCTCTTGCTGTTAGCAAAAAAGAAGCCGACTGCGCTATTGAACACGAGGCTGTTTTTACACGCTTAGGTTTTGCTATTGATAGACTAGCACCCGAAAAACTCGTCATCCGCACCGTACCATCTTTACTAAAAAGCTCTGATACCGCAAATTTGGTAAGGGATGTACTTTCTGATCTTATTCAACACGGCAATAGTAAACGCATTCAACAGGCCATGAACGAAATCCTTTCAACCATGGCTTGTCATAGCTCCGTACGTGCAAATCACAAATTAAGCATACCCGAAATGAATGCACTATTACGCGATATGGAGCGTACTGAACGTAGCGGACAATGCAATCATGGTCGCCCGACCTGGACACAGCTCACCATTGATCAACTAGACAAACTCTTCATGCGTGGGCAATAAAGATGACAGATACTCAGAAAGATGTCTCCCTGCCACCTGCTATTTTTATTATGGGACCTACGGCTTCAGGAAAAACGGATCTTGCCGTCAAACTGATAGAGCACTTCCCCATTGAAATTATCAGTGTTGACTCTGCACTTATTTATAAAGAGATGAGCATCGGCACAGCCAAACCTGATAAAGCAACTTTAGAGAAAGCTCCACACCGCTTGATCGACTTTCTTGACCCTTCAAAAGCCTATTCTGCCGCAGACTTTCGTCGTGATGCTTTGCTCGAGATGAAAGACATCACCAGCAGAGGAAATATTCCAGTATTGGTTGGCGGCACAATGCTTTATTACCGCGCCCTAGAGCACGACTTAGCAAAGCTACCCTCTGCCAACCCTGAGATACGCAAGAAAATTGATAAGCAAGCCGCAAAAGAGGGCTGGCACGTCTTGCATCAGCAGTTACAGGTAGTTGATCCCAACTCTGCTGCTCGCATACACCCTAATGACTCCCAAAGAATACAGCGCGCTCTTGAAGTTTATGAAATTACAGGAAAGCCTTTAACTTCTCTGCACAAAGCCGCCAAACATGACACTTTGCCTTATCGACTATTAAAAATTGCTCTGATTCCAGATGATAGAGAATGGTTACGTGAACGCGCAGCATTGCGTTTTGAACAAATGATTGAACAAGGATTTCTAGATGAAATTCAACTTTTATACGACAGAGGGGATCTAAATATCGACCTTCCCTCTATTAGATGTGTCGGCTACCGACAGGCTTGGGACTATATAAACAACAATATAGACTTCAATGAGATGAAAAACCGTGCTATTGTGGCGACGCGTCAACTGGCAAAACGACAGATGACGTGGTTGCGCTCTGAAAAGAAAGTTTCGCGTTATGATGCACAACATTATGACCTCTCGTCAATTGTCGGGAAAATTAGGCGTTTTTTAAGATGAAAATGCCATATAACCGACAGA
>DQSN01000070.1 GCA_015663245.1 Leucothrix mucor | reverse complement strand
TGATCAGTCAGAGAATACTGAAAGCGCAATTGAGCAGTTACGTGAAGAGTTAGCGAAGGCAGAGGAAAAGGCTGCGGAGAGCTGGGATACCTTAATTCGTTTGCAAGCAGAGATGGATAATCAACGAAAGCGTAGCGAAAAGCAGGTATCTGATGCGCATAAGTTTGCAGTGCAAAAATTTGTTGAGCAACTTCTACCTGTGATTGATAGTTTGGAAATGGGTTTGCAAGCAGAGGGTGATCTTGACAGCATCCGTGAAGGAATGGATTTGACCCTAAGGCAGTTTGATTCTGTCATGGAAAAATCTAACTTGGTGTCAGTTAGTCCTCTCGGTGAAAAGTTTAATCCTGAATTACATCAGGCGATGGGTATGCAGCCGAGTGATGAGTATGGCGATGGAATGGTGTCGGCGGTGATGCAGAAAGGTTATACCCTTAATGGTCGCTTAGTTCGCCCTGCAATGGTGATGGTTGCGAAGAACGCGTAAGGCAGTGATCAAAAATAGTGAGAATCGTTAGTTTTTTGCTTGAATTAAATAAAATCAACCGCACTTAATTAGCTATCTTAAATGGGTTCCTAGCGAACTCATCGAAACACGAAATTAGAATGAAAATAAGGCTTCAACGTAAGCCGCAAAAAATTGGAGAATATCATGGGAAAAATTATAGGAATCGATTTAGGTACTACCAATTGTTGCGTAGCGGTAATGGAAGGTGATACCCCAAAAGTTATTGAAAATGCAGAGGGCGATCGTACTACGCCGTCGATTGTTGCTTTTACAGGCGATGAAGTTTTAGTTGGGCAACCAGCAAAGCGTCAAGCAGTGACTAATCCTGAAAATACTTTGTATGCAATTAAGCGCCTGATTGGACGTACATTTGATGAAGATGCGGTACAAAAAGACATCAAATTAGTGCCATATAAAATTGTTAAAGCCGATAACGGTGATGCTTGGGTTGAAGCCAATGGCAAGAAAATGTCACCTCCAGAAGTTTCTGCGCGTATTTTGCAGAAGCTTAAGAAAGATGCAGAAGCTTATTTAGGTGAAGAAGTAACAGAAGCGGTTATCACGGTTCCTGCATACTTTAATGACTCTCAGCGTCAAGCAACGAAAGATGCGGGCAAAATCGCAGGTTTAGAAGTTAAGCGTATTATCAATGAGCCAACAGCGGCGGCACTTGCTTTTGGTATGGATAAATCTGCTGGCGATATGACGATTGCAGTTTATGACTTAGGTGGTGGCACGTTTGATATTTCAATTATCGAAATAGCTGAAATTGATGGCGAGTATCAATTTGAAGTGCTAGCGACCAATGGTGATACATTCCTTGGTGGTGAAGATTTCGATATGCGTCTTATTGACTATCTTGCGGATGAGTTCAAGAAGGACAATGGTGTTGATCTGCATAATGATCCTTTGGCGTTACAGCGTCTTAAAGAAGCTGCGGAAAAAGCAAAAATTGAGCTTTCTTCTACATCACAGACTGATGTGAACTTACCTTATGTAACGGCTGATGCATCAGGACCTAAGCATTTAAATGTGAAGGTTACTCGTGCAAAATTAGAGTCTTTAGTTGAAGATTTAGTTAAACGTACGATTGATCCTTGTCAGACGGCATTAAAAGACGCTGGTTTATCAGCAAGCGAAATTGACGATATTATCTTGGTGGGTGGTCAGTCACGTATGCCAATGGTTCAGGAAGAAGTGACTAGCTTCTTTGGTAAAGAGCCACGTAAAGATGTGAACCCTGATGAAGCTGTAGCAGTTGGTGCGGCAATTCAAGGTGGTGTGTTAGGTGGAACAGTGACAGATGTTCTGTTGCTAGACGTTACACCATTATCTCTAGGCATTGAGACAATGGGTGGTGTAATGACGAAGTTGATTGATAAGAATACGACTATCCCAACAAAAGCACAGCAAACTTTCTCTACAGCAGATGATAATCAAAATGCAGTAACTGTTCATGTCTTACAAGGTGAGCGTGAGATGGCAAGTGGTAATAAGTCGCTGGGTCGTTTTGACTTAACGGATATTCCACCAGCGCCTCGTGGTCAACCTCAAATCGAAGTGTCTTTAGATATTGATGCTAACGGTATATTGAATGTTTCGGCTAAAGATAAGGCAACAGGTAAAGAGCAGTCTATCATCATCAAAGCTTCTTCTGGTTTGTCGGATGATGAAGTGGATGCAATGGTTAAAGATGCAGAAGCACATGCTGACGAAGATAAGAAGACACGTGCTTTGATTGATGCGCGTAACCAAGCTGATAGCATGGCGCATTCAACTGAAAAATCACTGAAAGACTTGGGTGATAAAATTGATGCGGCTGAGAAAACGAAGGTTGAAGCACTTATTACTGAGTTAAAAGAGTTGATAAAAGGTGACGACAAGGACGCTATCGAAAAGAAAACGGAAGAATTGATGCAGGCTTCGGGTGCATTAGCACAGGCAGCAGCGGCTCAAGCTGAATCACCAGCAGGTGAAGAGCAAGCGGCAAAAGATGCTAAAGCAGATGCAGATGAAGATGTTGTAGACGCTGAGTTTGAAGAAGTTGATGAAGATAAGAAGGATGACAAAAAGAAAAACTAGTCTTTAATTTATAGGAGTTTCCTATAGCAGTAGGGCGGGGTGGTTAAAAGTTTTGACCATCTCAGCCTTTAAAGCTGAAAGACTAAGAATTTGACAGGCGCGAGAGGATTTCCTTTCGTGCCTTCTTTTGTATTCAGGGTTCTCTAATTTTCCATCTAAATATGGTTTGCTAGAGATCCTTTTTAGGATAATAGAATGTCTAAACGAGATTACTACGAAGTATTGGGTGTGCAGAAAAATGTAAGCGAAAAGGATTTGAAAAAATCATTTAAGCGTATGGCGATGAGGCTGCATCCTGATAGAAATCCTGATGATGCGGAGGCGGAAGGAAAGTTTAAGGAAGCAAAAGAAGCGTACGAAATATTAGCTGATCCACAAAAACGTGCGGCTTATGATCAGTTTGGTCATGCAGGTGTTGATTCTTCCGTGGGTGGTGGCGGTCATGGAGCTGGTGGCTTTGGTGATATTTTTGAAGATGTCTTTGGTGATATTTTTGGAGGTAGTCGGGGTGCTGCTGGCGGTGGTGGTAATAGAGCTTATCGAGGCAGTGACCTACAGTACAATTTAGAACTGAGCCTCGAAGAGGCTGTTTTTGGTAAAAAAGTTGATATTCGTATTCCAACACAAGAACGTTGTGAGCCTTGTGGTGGAACAGGTGCGAAAAAAGGCACGAGTCCAGATAGTTGTTCAACCTGCCAAGGAATGGGGCAAGTAAGAATCCAGCAAGGCTTCTTTGCCGTACAGCAAACTTGTCCGCATTGTAATGGTGTTGGTAAAGTCATAAAAGATCCTTGTGGCACTTGTCATGGTCAGGGAACGGTTGAAAAAGAGAAAACTTTGGAAGTTAGTATTCCTATGGGTGTGGATACAGGTGATCGTATTCGCTTATCAGGAGAGGGCGAAGCAGGTTTGAATGGCGGCCCTTCTGGTGATTTGTATGTGCAAGTTAGCTTGAAAAAACATGAGCTATTTACGCGTGAGGATACGAACCTACACTGTGAAGTGCCTATTCGTATTACTACCGCAGCTCTGGGTGGTGAAGTTTCTGTGCCCACTTTGGCGGGTGAGGTTACTCTGAAAATACCTGCTGAGACACAGACAGGACGCATGTTCCGTTTACGTGGTAAAGGGGTGAAATCAGTTCGTAATGCAGTTGTCGGCGATTTGTTGTGCAAAGT
>DQSN01000168.1 GCA_015663245.1 Leucothrix mucor | reverse complement strand
CGTTGCAAAAAACATTGTTTGAAGAGATTGAAGCCTGCCTTAAAAATGGTGGTGAGCGTCATAGCCCTCAGCAGCATGGTTGGGGTAATAAAGCTAAGACCTTCTTTGATGGTATCAAAGGCTGGTTTGATACTGATGATAAAGAATCAGATAAAAAAAGTAAGTAATATCAGGGAAGTAAAATGACAAAAATAGGTATTGTTGGTGCGGCAGGGCGCATGGGTAAAATTCTCATAGAGGCTTGTCATGAGAATAAAGACACCGTTTTGACTGTGGCGACAGAGTATGCGGAAAGCTCTTTAATCGGTGCGGATGCAGGAGAGCTTGCAGGGGTAGGCAAAAATGGCGTGCTTATCTCGCCATCGCTTGAAGATGCTGAGCAAGATTGTGATGTCATCATCGACTTTACTCGTCCTGAGCCAACAATTGATCATCTGAGTTGGTGCTTAGAGCACGATAAAAAAATGGTTGTGGGAACAACTGGGTTTAGTGATGATGAAAAAGCGCAAATTTATGCGGCGGGTCATGTTGCATCAATCGTATTTGCTGCTAACTACAGTGTTGGTGTCACGCTGAGTTTGAAATTACTGGATATTGCTGCACGTGTTATGGGGGAGGGCGTTGATATTGAGATTGTCGAAGCACATCATCGTCATAAAGTAGATGCACCTTCGGGAACAGCGTTACGCATGGGTGAAGTGATTGCCGATGCGCTAGGGCGAGACTTATCTGAATGTGCAGTTTACTCTCGTGAAGGCATAACAGGTGAGCGTGACCGTTCTACTATTGGTTTTCAAACAATTCGTGCAGGTGACATTGTTGGTGAGCACACGGTTATGTTTGCTGATATTGGTGAGCGCCTTGAGATTACACACAAAGCTTCTAGTCGAATGACTTTTGCCAAAGGGGCAATACGTTCTGCGGTATGGTTGTCGCAAAAAGAAGTAGGCGAATATGGCATATTTGATATGCAAGATGTGCTTGATCTAAAATAGTGCCTATTATTTTATTGCTTGATAATGGCTCGCTGCGAGCAGATGCAACGAAGCAATTGCGTAAATTAGCGCAAAACTTGAGTATAAAATCTGGTCGCACGGTATATCCCGTTTCATTACAGCATGCCTGCAATATCCCTGTTGCAGACTTAGATGATCAGCCAGCGCAAGTGTTGGTGCCTTTTATGCTGCATCATCTATCACAAGGTGAGCGGCACTTTATTCTTCTGCCATTATTTTTTGGCAAAAGTAGGGCGCTAACATCCTTTATTCCTGATGAAATAGATTCTCTTCAAGCATCATTCGGTGACTTTAGTTTTGATATTGCTGATGTACTCTATCCCTTGCCAAAGGGAGAGTCGCTTCTTGGTGATATTGTTTATGAAAATATTTTAGCGGTTTCTAAGCAATATAAATATCCTTTGAAAAATATTGTACTGGTCGATCATGGCTCACCTGTGCCGCGTGTGACGGCTGTTCGTGAGCATATTGCGACTTATCTAAAGTCTGAATTTTCATTAAGTGACTTACAGCTAGAGCAGGCTGTGATGGAGCGCCGCGAAGGTTCGGAATATGATTTTAATGGGGCTTTATTGGAAGATTGTTTAATAAAAAAAGCGGAGTCTGGCGAAAAAACTGCAATTGTAAGCTTGCTCTTTTTCCTTGCGGGTCGTCATGCGGGAGAGGGTGGGGATATTGTACAAATTTGTGAAAAGGTTATGCAAAAACACCCTAACTTCAGAGTTATTATAAGCCCTTTGGTCGCAGAACATGGGGCTTTGTTGGAAATTTTGTGTACACGTTTGCAGGCTGTTGCCCCAATACTCAAGTGATAGCTTGGGATGGTTAGTGCTAATGGGCGAACTTATCGAGAAGTATCATAAATAAAAAAGACCCTCTTAAATTTTAATCTAAGAGGGTCTTAATATTTTCTAAGAGCTGTTCTAAATCTCTAAGCTTTAATTAGTTTCAATATGTCTTCTAGCTCATTGATAAGCTGGCGTGTTAATTGTCCCGTCTGGCTATTGTCTTGTTCTGCCTCTTCACCATTTAGCTTATGACGAGCACCACTGATGGTGTAGCCTTGCATATAGAGTAAGTCTCTAATTTGGCGGATCAGTAAGACATCTTGGCGCTGATAATAGCGACGATTGCCACGGCGCTTCATGGGCTTTAGGTTAGGGAATTCTTGCTCCCAGTAACGCAAAACGTGTGATTTAACTGCGCATAACTCGCTAACTTCACCAATATTAAAGTAGCGTTTACCAGGTATTGGTGGAAGCTCGTTGTTGTTACTAAGCTCCAGCATAATTTTCTACTCGTTGTTTGAGCTTTTGACCTGGGCGGAAAGTAACGACACGTCTTGCGCTGACAGGAATTGGTTTGCCTGTTTTTGGGTTGCGACCAGGGCGTTGTTTTTTGTCACGTAACATAAAGTTACCAAAACCAGAAAGTTTAACGTGCTCACCTGTTTCTAAAGCAACACGAATTTCTTCAAAAAACATTTCTACAAGCTCTTTTGCTTCGCGCTTGTTTAATCCCAGCTCATCAAAGAGGTGTTCAACCATTTCAGCTTTCGTTAGTGTCATATTCTGCTTACTCCATCCTTTATCAGATTGTGTTCTAGGTATCTGATTTTTATTATGTCATTGATAATTACTATGATAGACCATGATGACGTATAAATATATTTAATCATGCTCTTAATTGCCTAAATATATTAGGGCAAAATTATCACTGTCGTAAGGTTGCGCCTGTTTCAGTTTCTAGATTCGCGACAATATTTTCGACGTACTCACTTATGTCTTGTTCCTCTAGGGTGCGTGAAAAGTCTTGGAAAATCAAGCCTAAAGCCAGACTTTTTTGACCTTCTTCGATGCCAGCACCAATATAAACATCAAATAGAGAGTAGTTTATGAATTGCTTGATATTTATTTTTTCTAAAGTTTGCTCTATTGCAGTGAAGCTTACATGATCGTCAACCACGAGTGCTATATCACGACGAATAGAAGGGAAGCGTGATAATTGACTGAAACTGGGCAACTTTTTGTTGATAATTGAGTCAACATCAAGCTCAAAAAGGAATACAGGCTGGCTTAATCCTAGTTGTTTCTCTATGCGTGGGTGGAGCGCTCCAACCCAACCGATAATATTATTATCCGCAATAATTGCAGCAGATTGTCCAGGGTGTAAAGCAGCATGTGCAACAGGAGCAAAGATATAATTGCTGGCAGTAGACTCATTAAGTAGAGCTTCGACATCTCCTTTAATATCGTAAAAATCAATAAGTTCGGGGTTTTTGTCCCAGTGTTCGGGGTAGCGCGATCCTGTAATTGCACCAGCCATTTTCTTGCGTTGTACAATGCCTTCGTCGGTATTGATAAAGCTTAAGCCTGTTTCAAATAAGCGTACGCGATTTTGTTGGCGTTTTAGGTTTTTATCCAATGCGGGAATGAGACCTGACCAGAGCGTGCTCCGCATTACGGATAAGTCTTCTGATATAGGGTTGGCCAATTTAATATCATCGTGCGCGGGATTAAGTGTAAGTTCCATTTCGGGTGAGACAAAACTATAGGTTATCGCTTCTTGGTAGCCGCGTGCGACTAATAAATGGCGCAGTGTATTTTCTGTTACCTTAGTCTCTTCTTGTGGAACAATTAAAGGAACCATTGGGCGTAAACGAGAAGGAATATTGTCGTAGCCATAAATACGGGCGATTTCTTCAACAACATCCTCTTGTGTGGCAAGATCAAAACGGAAAATAGGTGG
>DQSN01000210.1 GCA_015663245.1 Leucothrix mucor | reverse complement strand
TTTTTTTAGAGGGAACCTATCTCGTTAGTGATTTGTGTGAGCCCCCACACAAAGCCAGCAAGCTGATCAAATTTGCGTTTTTCAACAGGGAGCCTTACTCCTAAAGAGGAGTAGCTCGCCACCCTTAAAAAGAGTACTGGCTTAGGCTGTCAAAATACGGGTATTTTGAGTAATTGAGAATTGCTGAGGTCAGGCGATGCCTTCGCCCTATCCTTCATATACTTAAATCAATTAAGAAAGAAATATCATCCTGTCAAATAGACATGCAAAGCTCCCGATAAAGGAATTTGCTTAAAAGTTTGCATCATCGTGTATTTAAAAAAATTAAATTGTCTCCCATAAACCTCCATAGTCGCCTTTCCCTCCATTGAAAGCAGGATGGACTTATAGTAAAGATCAATACTAGCATGCCCTATTTTAATGTAGTCTGATGTTCCATATTCATCAAATTGAAATGCTTCCTCTGGCTTTGTTTCTGCCCACTGAAGCCATTCGGCTGGAGGACATGCTTCTAACTTATCAACAATACCGCTGTAATAGGCTGAATTATTATAAAGTAGTGGATAAATTGCATTTAATAAAGGAATAAGCTGTTTGTGAAAAACATCCTCTTTTAAAGTGAAATAATAGACCTCTTTATCGTCACTGATATTATAAATCTCAGCAGGGTAACGTAATTGTTGTTCTATTTTCTCTTGCAGTTGCTCAATAGATAACTGATATTTTTCAAGTTGTTCTTTTTCTACTACTATTTGTGCAGCCAATCCTATTGCTAAAAATGCACCCATTTTTTCTCTCTTCTAGTATTTTTTTAAAATTTCGCTAACAGTATCAATAGAAAGATCAGCAATCTCGGCAATCATTTGGTGATCAAAACTTTGTTTTGCTAGTTTTTTAACAAATTTTACTAATTTCAAATGGTTATTTTGGCGCTCTTGCTCAATACCTTGCTCAATACCTTGCTCAATACCTTGCTCAATACCTTGCTTGATGCCTTCCTCACGCCCTTCTGCATGACCTTGTTCACGCCCGCGAATCTTGCCAATGACATAGGTGGATTGATACAAACTTGCTTGATGATGCAAATCAGTCTGATGCCTTTCATAGCGTAGTTTTTCCTCATCAGACATTTTTAAATAATCCAATGTTTCTTTGGCTTTATGCAGTCCTTTGGCAGTAAAGTCATCTTTTATTTCTTCATTCTTTAAAAAATAAATCCACTGATCAAGCTTATCTTTAGCGACATCATTGAAGTTTTTTACCTTGATGAGATAATATTCAGGGTATATTTTTTCTACTGAGCTGGTCTTATAGAGCTTTTTTTGCTCTGCATTTAGCTTTAGGAGGGCTTTATTGTGCATGCCAATAAAACTGGTCGTGCCTTTGTAAATATAATCATCGCCATCACCAAAGTCAAAATAGAGAATATTGACTGAAATCACCTTGCTAATTTTAGCATAAGCTTCACTTTCCTTAAGATGTTCTATTATCGCCTTGCTGGAGGCATAAAGAATACGGTGTAGATAGTCCAGTTCACGACTGTATTGGATTTCAATAAGAATAAGCTCATTATTTGAATCCCTGACTTTAATATCAAGCCGATTGAACTTGTCTTTCACACTATTTTTATTACTCTCACTCTCCAGCACTTCGATGATTTTAATATCTTCAAACAATAGCTCGGATAAAAACCCTTCCAAGATGCCAAAGTTTGCTTTGCTACGCAGAATGCGTTTAATTGCCCAGTCAAAGCTGACTAATTTTCGTTTCATTGCTTGTATGCCTCCTTTGAGATAAGGAAAGTGTAGCATATACATTAAATTGCACCTGCTAATCGATATCTATTTACTAATTTCTTGAAACAAACAACATAGTTCAGGTAATGGCGCTATGTTTTAGCTGATAGCTGGTTTTCCTCTGCCGAGAATATTCAGTATATCCATCATAGCTTGGAAAAATATTTCATTTTAGCGTTAAAAAGCAAGCGATTAGTCGCACTAACAAATAGAAGGTAAAGCAAAGGGTCGTTTTACGCGTATTGATAGCATCACATGGTCAGAAACACCTATACAAGGATGGGTGAAAGGACTGGTATTTCCTGTTCTTTTCCATCATCAGATCTTTACAAACAAAGATGGAAGTACAGGCACACTCTATCTGATCAGCAATGATATAAACGCAAACAAAGAGACTCTTGAAACAATCTACCAAAAACGGTGGAAAGTGGAAGTCTTCCATAAAAGCATTAAGTCCAATACCAGCATGGCTAAATCACCTGCAAGAACGATTAGAACACAAAGTAATCATATTTTCATGTCACTCTATGCGACAGCTCGATTAGAAAGTTTAAGCTTAAAAAAGGGCTCAATAAATTTGCTTTGAAAGCTAAACTTTATATCAGAGCAATACAGCAAGCTTTTGAGGAATTGCAAATTTTAAAATCTGCTACTGCGTAACATCAGTTACTTAAGAAAGTTAGCTAGTATTCTGGGCAAAAATCTGGATGAGTAAACTGTTCATAAGCCCATGGACACACTTCTGGAAAAACAGCAAAAGCCAGCCCTGTTTCACGAACCGCTCCTGTAACCGCATAGCCATACGCCTTATCTATCAGCTCAGGTAATTTACTTTTCAAACCAAGATTTTCCTCTAGATGACTTTCAATACGCTTACGTTGCTCAATGATTGTAAACTTCCAACTTCGCCCCTGATAAGCAGGCTGATACTGCCACTTGAGGAGATGCATCAGTAAGGTCTCTAAAAAAGATTGCAACGCCCTCTTTTCTGACTTACTCATATCTTCAATTTCCTCAATGATGTGCTCAAGATCAACCTGATCAAACTTGCGTTTTTTCAACAAGGAAGCCTGTTCTAAAGACCATGTATAGAGATCCTCGTCATAGAGCGCAGAGTTCATAGTCTTCTCCCTTATTTTTTACATATTCAGATAGAAAAAACAAATGTAGCACACAAAATAAATAGACTAACACAAGACCTGTTGCCATCATTCATTGCACAAACAAAATCAATCGAATCTGCCCCCGATTTTTCTTTTTTCCCATAAAATACAGCCTGCCTGTTATTCCACGCGGGATAATATGGACTGGGACATCGGGAAGATAAAATCTAGCTTTACGTGGCAATTAGTGACCATTAAAAAATATATTTGCCAATCGTATTATAAAATTCTATTTATGGGTACTGACCCCTTTAAACCTTGAGAGTGATTCTTCAAGTATAAGCATAATTGCAAGATCGGACCCCAGTAATTTCAGCAGTAATTAAGCCACTACCAATGAAGTATCAAAATTATACAAATGCAGTATTATAAAGTATTTTTCATCTGCTATACTCAATGAATGGCTAGAAAGAAGAATATTAAATATACAAAAGTTGTAAACGAGCGATATACGTTATCAAGAAAGCATGGGGGAGGACGAATAAAAATAGAAGCCTGGGAGAATGTAAATGGTGATGTTGTAAAATATAATATGGCGTATATAAACCATAATTTATACCAACAAGACAATGGAAGAGTCATTGGTTATGATAATGCCCACGATTATCACCACAAACACTATTTTGGAGAAATAGAACCTATTGATGACTTCATAAGTTATGAAGATATCATTGAACGATTCGAAAACGAAATTAGAGAGTATATAAAATGAGCATAGAAATAAAATCAGGCACATTGTCTGACTTCTTTGCATCTGCTAAAGAGACAGCTAGAGAAATTGATCAAGGGACAAATTTAACTAAAAAGAACACTATATGGGTAGATCCACACGACCTTATGCTTTTACTCAAGCCTGAAAGAACAAGCTTGATTAAATACCTAAGAAAAGAGAAAAAAGTGATATTTTCTGAGCTTATGGATGCAATGAAACGAAGCCCTGTAAGTTTGAACAATGATCTTAAAATACTATCTAGATATAATTTGGTGCGAATTACAAAAGAAAAAAATCCAGGACATGGTGTTTACAAAGTAATTGAGTCTAGTTTAGGTAATGAAAAGATTGAGTTTCGTGTGGAAATTTAGGCTAAGTTATCTTTTCTGTGAGCGCTATTGGCGTTGTTATGTTGAGCCTTGATCGGGATGAAAATACTGTTTTGAAAAAGGCGGTCAACTCCCAAGCAGAAGTTGTCAGGTCTTGACTTTTGATGTTTTTATAATTCTACTGATTCTAGAATAATGCAAGCTATAGTGCGCACCTATTTCTTTCATACTATATCCACCACTTTCATAAGAATGTTTTATTGCTTCATTTCGGCTTGATGCTTGCTGTTCATACCATGCTAATTCCTTAGCTTTCCCTTTTCGTTGTGATTTTGGTATTTCACTCAAGTCTTTTTTTTGATCTATATTACTCAGCATTTGACTGACATATGCTTCATCGCCTAAAAATACTTGGTTTTGGAGTGACTCCCAAGGTGATGGTTGATT
>DQSN01000136.1 GCA_015663245.1 Leucothrix mucor | reverse complement strand
TAGAATAAATTTAGTAGCTAGTGCCAAAGCCTTTGTCAACCTGATTTCTTAGGTCAGGTAAATCAGTCAAATCATGGATTTGCGTGAGTGGTCCTTGGGGAAATAGTTTATAAAGGTATTTCTTGCCGCCTTTTTCTGCAAACTCTTGATCCATGACTTTCATTAGTTGACGGGCATTACGACAATCTTCACAATGTGCGTAAAATTCTAAAACAAAATCAATTACTTCTAGGCGTTCAGCGCTTAATTCGACGTCCATCTCAACTGCACGTTGTTCAATCGCGGCATAAACATCATCTTTTTGAACTCTTTGATGTCCAGAGCTTCTTGGTTGGCTACGAGGAAATGCTTCGGCTATTTGTGTATTTAACATGGTGGCTCCTATGTGGTATTACTTATGATTAGGCTGCTAAAATCGAATAAATTAATACAGGTATAACTCCTGTTAATTAAAATAATAGATGGGAAGTGATAATTTTGCACAAATACCTTTGATACTGTGGGTATATTCCTTAGTGTCTACCTGTAAATAGTCTGGTAAATAATAGACACTAAAAATACCTGAATGACTATACTTTAAGATATTAAGAATTTTTATACGTAGGAATTAATGATGCTAAATAAATTACTGCTTTTGCTCTGTCTCTCAATATTCGCTTTTTCAACTAGTTTTGCAGAAGCTCCAAAGGCTGGCAAAATGACAGGAGGTGTAGAAGTCGTTTTTCCTGATTGGTTTAAAGAAAGCTTCTTAGACTTTAGAGATGATGCGGAGGAGGCTGGTGATGAGGGTAAGCATTTATTGCTATTTTTCCATGTTGCTGGCTGTCCCTATTGTAAAAAAATGCTAGATGATAATTTTACAGGCGGTGAAAATGCAAAAACAATCCAAGCAGATTTTGACTCGATTCATATCGACTTAAAAGGTAGTAAGGAAATTGCTTTTAATGAAAAAATGACAGTAACAGAAGCGGACTTAGGCAGAGCTCTAGGGGTTCATTACACGCCGACCATTCTTTTTATGAGCGCAGATAACAAAGTGGTAGCACGCTTAAATGGCTATCGTTCTCCACGAGAGTTCAAACAGGTTGTAAACTTTGTTAAAGAAAAAGCTTATAAGAACACGGATCTAGCGGCTTATCGCCAAAAACATCTAAATGACAGTGTGTATACTTTAAAGCCTGCTGCAATTTACCAGCAAACAATGGACTTACAGAAGTTATCCAAACAAGATAAGCCCTTGATGCTGCTGTTTGAAGATAAAACTTGTGATGAATGTGAGCGTTTCCATAAAGAAATATTAGACCTAAAAGAAACCAGAAAAATTTTAGAAAAATACAATTTGGTTCGCCTTGATGCACTTTCAGATGCCGAAATTATTGATCCAGAAGGTAATAAAACGACCGCTAAAGCATGGCTGAAAAAGCGTAATATCAGTTATCGCCCTGCCGTTGTCTTGTACTCAGAAGGCAAAGAAATCGATAAAGTAACAGGTCTATTGAAATCCTATCATTTTCAGCAGCTCTTAAATTTTGTAGCAGAAAAAAAATACAATGAATATGATACATGGCTTGGTTATTTGGGTGAGCAATCAAAGAAGATTTTAGAGTCTGGAAAAGATATTGATATTTGGAAATAAGAATTTCCTAATATAGGGGTGGTTTTTGTGTATAATACGAACGAACGGGTATTTGCTGATGCCTGAATTATATCTATATTTTTTGATATATATTATTAAGTGCAATTTTTCCCGTATTACACTTTCCGCTTAGTTCAAAGATACTACTTAGGCTGTAGGCTGGACTAAGTAGAATAGTTTTTTTAAGAGCTTGGGGAAATTAATGCACGTACCTGCAACTCTGCTTGGAAGCTAGTTCCTGAGCGAAGGGTGCGGGTTTAATGTATTGCATAATAACGTTTACAACCATTAATAATAAAAATTAAACTGTGACTAAATCTATTGTAACAATTTCTGATTTACAATTTTCACGTGGTGAACGCGAAATATTTTCTGCCGTCAATTTAGAAATCATAGAGGGGGAAATCACCGCGATTATGGGGCCAAGCGGCACAGGAAAAACAACTCTGTTACGTTTAATTGGTGGTCAATTAGTGCCAGATCGTGGCGATGTGCTTGTCGAAGGGAAGTCCATTCCTGCTTTATCCAATAAAGAACTCTACAAATCGCGTCGGCGGATGGGTATGTTATTCCAGTCGGGTGCGCTACTTACCGATTTAACGGTGTTTGAAAATATTGCATTCCCTATCCGTGAGCATTATAACTTTCCTGAAACCATGATACGTGATCTTGTCTTCATGAAGCTGGAGATTGTGGGCTTGAGAGGCGCATACAAACTGATGCCATCAGAGTTATCAGGCGGTATGGCGCGGCGTGTATCTCTAGCCAGAGCGATAGTGCTTGATCCTGTTTTAATGATGTACGATGAACCATTCACAGGTTTAGATCCTATTACACTGGGCACTATTGTTAGCCTAATCAAAGAGCTTAATCAGGCTTTGGGCATGACAAGTATCATTGTGTCGCATGATGTGGGAGAAGTATTATCTATCGCCGATCATGTTTATATTCTTTCCGAAGGCGTGGTCGCGGCATCAGGGTCTCCCGATGAGTTGCGTCGTTCTGACTCGGCATGGGTGCAACAGTTTTTACAAGGTTTGCCTGACGGCCCTGTTCCCTTTCATTACCCTGCTACCGATTATGCTCAAGCGCTGCGAGATATTTCCACATGATATTGAATAGTCTGCGAAATATAGGGCATAAGACATTGCAGCTGTTTCAGCGTATTGGGCGCGCAACTCTCTTTTTAATACAGCTACTCGGTGGTGTGAAAAATTTGGTTTTACGCCCTAGTTTATTGATTCAACAAATCTACTCCGTTGGCGTACTGTCACTACTGATCATTGTTTTTTCTGGCTTATTTGTTGGTATGGTGCTGAGTCTTCTCGGCTATGTAACCTTGGTAGAGTTTGGTGCGGAGGGTTCGCTAGGCGTACTAGTTTCTTTGTCGATGATACGTGAACTAGGTCCTGTTCTGGCTGCGTTATTATTCTCAGGGCGTGCAGGTTCAGCAATAACGGCTGAAATAGGTTTAATGAAAGCTACTGAGCAATTAGACAGTATGGAAATGATGGCGGTTGACCCTATTAAAAGAATCATTACACCTCGATTTATTGCAGGTGTTTTTTCCTTGCCAGTATTGACAGTGATTTTTATGGCGGTGGGAATCTACAGTAGCTTTATCGTAGGTAGTTTGTGGCTAGGTGTTGATGAGGGATCTTTTTGGTCGCAGATGCAGGCTAAAGTTGATTTTCAGTATGATCTGGTCAACGGTTTTATCAAAAGCTTTGTCTTTGGAGTAGTGGTGATGTGGATTGCTGTTTTTGAAGGCTATAATGCCGCCCCGACCTCCGCAGGAGTAAGTGAAGCTACAACCCGTTCGGTTGTTTATTCTGCACTAGCAATATTAGGTTTGGATTTTATATTAACTAGCATTATGTTTGGACTATAGAGACTCAGAGAGTAACGAAGATGCGCATATCAAAAACAAAAGAAATAATGGTGGGGCTATTTGTATTGCTTGGGTTTACGGCGGCCTTTTATTTGGCTTTAAACGTAAGTAACTTAGGTAGTTTAGGGGCTAATAAAGGTTATGACGTAAAAGTCTATTTTGATAACATTGGCGGGCTAAGAACACGCGCTAAAATATCGATGTCAGGCGTTAAAGTAGGGCGTGTAAGCCTCATTGCTTATAACCAAGAGCGAGGGCAAGCAGAAATAACCATGACGCTTGATCCGCAGTATCAATTGAGTGTCGATACTCAAGCCAGTATTTATACGGCAGGATTATTGGGAGAACAATATATTTCCTTGGAACCTGGTGCCGAAGATGAGGTCTTAAAAGCAGGTGATGTTATTACGCTAACGCAATCTGCGATGGTTTTAGAAGAAATAATTGGTAAGGTGATGATAAAC
>DQSN01000109.1 GCA_015663245.1 Leucothrix mucor | reverse complement strand
TTTTTTTTGGTAAACTTACAGAGTGTTGTCGGTTAAAAGCCATTCTTTTAATGATGAGAATAGGGACGATTTCTTCGTTTTCCCTAATCTTATCTAAGTCTATTTATGATGTAGTTGATTCATGTTAATTTGTTACTATTTTAGTAGCTTCACGTCATGTATGAAGCGTTATGTTGTACTAAAAGTATAGTTAAAAATAAGTACTTTATTTTGGACTTTCGATAATTTTCTAAAAATTAATAATTGGTTTTTAAAGGAGTGATTAATGAGTATTGCATCATTAATGTTGGATTTGCAGGGCACGGTATTAAGTGCTGAAGAAAAAGAATTGCTGGATCATCCAATGGCAGGTGGAGTCATATTATTTACACGTAACTATGAGTCGGTTGATCAATTAGAAGAGCTTATTCGCCAGATTAGAAAATCAGCAAAACAAGATGTCTTAATTGCGGTGGATCACGAAGGTGGTAGAGTACAGCGTTTTCGCGAAGAGTTTACTAGTTTGCCTGCACTCGCAAAGTTGTATGAATCGTCGGATGATGAGCAGACCTTTTTACAGATGTCGCATCATCATGGTTGGCTGATGGCTTCGGAGTTAAGAGCGAGTGATATAGATTTTAGCTTTGCTCCCGTTTTAGATTTGAATTATGGAGTGAGTGAGGTGATTGGTGATCGCTCTTTTCATCGTCAACCTGATCTGGTCGCGGCATTGGCAGTGCCTTATATTGAAGGTATGCGGGAGGCAGGTATGGCATCAACAGGTAAGCATTTCCCTGGTCATGGTGCTGTTGTTGCTGACTCTCATGTTGATATACCTAAGGATGATCGAACTTTTGATGAAATTTGGGCGCAGGATATTATGCCGTTTGCCCAGTTAATGAGACGGGGGTTAGACGCCATTATGCCTGCCCATGTTATTTATTCTGAGGTTGATAGTAATCCAGCAGGCTTTTCACGTATTTGGCTGCAAGATATTTTGCGCGGTAAACTAGTCTTTGATGGTGTGATTTTTAGTGATGATCTAAGCATGGAGGGTGCATCTGTAGTTGGAGGCTTTGCAGAAAGAGCAGAAGCGGCAACTGAGGCAGGTTGCGATATGATACTTGTGTGTAATAACCGTCAAGGTGTTATCGATGTGATTGATAAGGCAAATATCAAGCAAAGTGATGAATCAATCCAGCGATTGAATAGAATGAAAGGACAGCCATTTATGAATCGCTCAGCATTGTTGGATACAAAGCAGTGGTCTGAGGCTGTTGATAGTATCACCGCCATTGTCTAGAAACCTTTAGCTACTATTTTAATGCTTCAGCCTTCAAATAAAGGGAATGCTTGCGTGTGATGTTTTATAGTATATTGCATTTATCCTTTAATTACATGGACTTAATAGTCTGTCTTAGGGCGCTCACGCTGGAGCCTTAGGTAGGAAAGGAGTTATGCCTATGGTCTTTTATACTTATACTTTTCAATTGATTGAATCTAAAAAACGGAAGCATCGAGTGTTAATTGCCCAGCTCCATAATAGGATCTAGTTTGGTGCGCGATGCTGGCCAAATTAGTACTGTTGTTTTTGCGCCTTCGTCAACATCAGTAATATGCAGACGTAGGCGTATTTTAGCAGTAGCGTGTGGCTCGAAGTTTAACTTCTTCCAGGAGATGGCAAGTGTCAGCAGGTAGCCTCCTTCAACTTCTGTACAAAGAGATGTATTGCTAGCATTGCCATAGGGAGAGTGTTCAAACTGATAGAGTTTATCGGTGGTTATATTGAACTGTACGGAGTCACCTAGTTGCACCTTGTCATCTTGTATTGCAAGGGTTAGATAAAGTTTTTCGCTATCCCAGTGCGCTTGCCATTTTGCAGATAGGTCTTTTTTTATGTCTAACTGTGGTTCGATTAAGTCGGCTGATATTGTCTCTTTAGGGGCTGGATCAATTAGCCAATAGGTTTCTAAGCTCCAAATATCTTTAATGTTTTTAGAGGCGGGAATAGCGATAGTTTTACTTTTTCCAACTTTTAATTGTCGGCTCGATATATCACGTATTTTCTTGATTTCTTCTAAGTAGCTGAGTGTTGCATCAAACTTAGGTGCTTTATCGCGTGCTTGAGAGATATGCTCTTTGAGTCCCCAGCTACCGTACCAACTATAAATTCTTGGTGCGCTAAACAGCACAAAAACTTTTCCGCCTGCCTTGTTCCATGCCCGTAAATATTCAAGATACAGTTCGCCCATTCTTGGGTCGCGGTTGGCAGCGTACAGAAGCGGGTTGGGATCATCATCTACCTTTCTTGTATCCCAATCAACTAAGTGCTGACCGCCTTCATAGGCAACTAAATCCACCCCAAATGCTTCGGCAACTTTTTGTTGGACGCGCATTTGTTGGATACTGGCAGTTAAACCGTTTTTGGAATATTTACTGGTGAGTAAATCAAAAATATCATCTGTTGTTTCGGCTTTTCTGATTTTGTCTAATTTAGCGGTAAAGTAGGGCGCAATAGCTAGCGCATCGGTGTATTTGTAAGCATCCTTATAGGAGAGTAATAGGCTGGAAAGACGTGAGTTACTTGACCAGCCACCGATGGTACGAATTAATCGCTCAGTACCTTTAAACTCTTTTTGCCAAATGTTAAAAGTTTCAACACTTCGTTTTGAATAATATTTTTGCCCTGCAACACTTTCTTCTTTATCAAGATTTTGTTTTATTCCCATCTGCATTGCATATTCGTGATGCACAAAAATAGGGTTCCATGTCTCATTGCTATATTCGACATAGACTTTTAGTTCGGGGTCTAAATTATCATTAACGTATTGTGCGAATTCTTGGATGTAATCATCACTTGCTTTGTAAGGCATGGAGAACCAAGGGTTGGCTTTTAGGTGATTTGCAAGTTCTACCATGATCTCTACAGGAGCACCTCGGGACTTCGGTTTGCCTCCCCAAGTTGCTTTTTCGAGAGTATTACGATCCTTCCAATCTTCAATAGGATTGCGCGTCATTCCCTGCATATTCATAAAACGCACCACTTTAAAGTGGCGCATAAAGTCTATGTAATAGGGGTTAAACAGTATGGTCTTATAGTTTTCTTCAAAAGATAGATAATCATTTGAGGCGCAGTCGCTATTATCTTGTACATGCTTATGTGGTGCATTTTTACAGATGCCACCAGACATAAGAATGCGGATATTGCGGATATAATTTTTTGGGTCAGTTGCTCTAATGACTAAGGAGGCATTAAGAATATTATCTTTACCTGCTTTCACTTCAATAATGTCTTTTCCAGGGCGATGTACGACTAGCGCGGCATCGTTACCATAGTGGATTTTTCCCTGACCTTCGTAAAGAACGGTGTAAAAACCATCAGGCACTGTGCCCACGGGAAGTCGGTTAAGAAACTTTGTGCCTGCAACACCACCATGTAAATTTTTTGGCCAGCCATTCTGATCATATTCAACTTCTTTTTTACTTAACCAAGGGTATGTTTCATCAAAAGGAATGGAGGCTTTAAATAGATCAACGAAGGGAATACTTGATGTATCTTCACCTACCTCATTGGTGTTAATACCCAAAATTGCATCACTATGGCTTTTTTGTATGGTTTTCAGTTCAGATTTTGTCGGTGTGGGAACTGGCTGGGGACGTGATATAAGGTAGAGTAGTAGACCAATACTTATTGCGGAAATAAGAGAGATAAGTACAGGTACTTTTTTGAATACACGCATTAAACCATCCATAGCTAAAGGAGTGTTGTGAAAATAAACTGATAAATAATGTTGGTTTTAAATAACAAACCTACTCATTCTATTCGTCCGTATACCAGCTAGTACGAGATTATCTAGTCCAAAGCTGCTTTTTTCAAGTAAAACAACTGCTCAAAATACAAGCTTTCCCAGTAGCTGAGCTACTGGGAAAGGAGGAGTACTCTATAGTTATATAAAGCATGGAAGTAGTATTTATGTACTAAGTGTTATATTCCAAGTACTAAACGGCCAAATGTTTGTGGATTCTTCCATGAATCATCACTTTTAGCGTGCCATGCTAGCTTGGCGTCACGGTCATTCCCATCATCATCATCATTGATTTGTATGTCGATACCAATAGAATGTCCTTCTTTTGGTTGAACACCTAGTGATCTCCATGGTATGGCTGCTTCTAATATGAGTCCATGATCTGTACGTGTCATGGTTTGTTGGACTCTCATATCGCCTCTTCGTGCTGAGTTCTGGCTTAAATTAACTTTTTGATCTTTCCAACGGAAAATCAAATGGAAGTCATTTTTGCCATCAAATGATGCGGTGCGACTGCCATCAGCATCTATATAAATTTCAATCGAGTCGTCACTCCACGGAGCTGCTGAGTCGCGTACAAAGTGGTCATCTAAAGTATCTACGCGTATGTGTAAAAACTCATTGTCCCACTTTGCTTGCCAGACTGCACTTAAATCCTTTTTGCCTGTTAAGTTGCCACCAATAATATTTTTGAGTTGGACAGCCTCTTGATGACTCCATTGCCCATGTTGTTTGCTACGTCTAATGATCAAGTCTGGGCGTTGTGCTTGTTTAATAGGTTTTTGCGTAAACTTAGATGTGGGTTTAACGATCTCTTTGATGACAGGTTTGGCTAATATCACCGTACTTGCCGCGGCTACTGTTGTTATAGTTGTGCTAGGTTTTTTAGTAATCACTACCTTTGGTTTTGGTGTAACAGCCTTGGTAGCAGTTTTAGCTGCTTTTTTGTAAGTGGATTTTTTGCCATTTCTAACCAAGGCATAAACACCTGTGCCAGGATTTTTCGCAGGCTTGGCTTTTCGTACAAAATAAGGGCTGGTACAACCTTTCCACCAACATGGATTAGAGCGAATAAATTGGAGGAGGGCGCGGTGTTTGGGTGCTTTATTTAATGGTTGCGTCAAATACTCTTTAGTCCCCCAGCTACCAAACCATTGTGATGTGCGAGGTGCTGAGAAGTTCACAAACAAGGTTCCACCTGCTCTTTTCCATCCATCCAAAAAGTCTTTATAGGCTTTAGCCATTCGCCAGTCTCTATTAGCTGCGATTAATAGCTTGGTTGGGTTTTTGTGAATTGACCTGCTCTTCCAATCAACTAGGTGCTGACCACCTTCGTAGGCGATTAGGTCAATGCCGTAATCTTTGGTCAATTTGGCATGTTTAGAGATTAATTTAATAACACCAGGAATAGAGTACAGTTCTTTCTTATCATATAAAGCTTTGAATATATCATTCTTTGATTTTGCGCGTCGCGCAGTAGCAAGTTTTGGGTAGAAATAGGGCGCAATAGCTAGTGCGTCAGTCTTTTTGTAGGCATCACGGTAGGTCAGTAACATTTCTGAGAGACGTGAGTACCCCGTCCAACTCCCCATTACACGTACAAGTCGTTGTGTATTACCAAAGGTTTTTTCCCAAATATCAAAAATTTGTACTGAGCGCATGGAGTAGAACTTATTACCCGCTTTGGTTCTATCGCCATCAAGTCCTAACTCTTCGCCTTGATCCTTCATATAATGTGCTTGGGTAAAAATAGTGTTCCATGCTTCATTGGTATATTCAACATACACTTTTAACCCTGGGCGCAAATGATCACGCACATAACTGGAAAATTTGCGGATATAGTCATCACTTGCCTTGTGTGGCAGGCAAAACCAAGGGTCTGAACCTGTTTGATTGGCTAGTTCTACCATGATTTCAAGAGGTGCTCCACGCACGGTAGGTTTGCCACCCCATGTTTGTTGCGACATGGTGTTGCGTTCGTTCCAGTGAGTGATAGGGTTTCTGGTGATTCCCGCCATATTCATAAAGCGAATAACTTTAAAATCATTCATATAGTTTAAATAATCAGGGTTAAAGATGATGCTTGCGTAGTGTTTTTCGAAGGACAGGTAGCGACCTCTAGGGCAACTTTTTTCGCTGTGGACTCTCTTATTAGGATTGTTCATGCAAATTCCTCCAGGCATCAATATACGGATGTTGCGTATATGATCTTGAGGGTCAGTTTCTTTGATGATTAATGTTCCACGTAACTCTTTGTCTTTGCCAGCGGTGATCGCGACAATATCCTTTCCTGGAGTGTGATGTACTAACTTTGCATCATTGCCATAAATAAGTTTACCCTTGCCTTCGTACAATACGGTGTATAAACCATCAGGAACAGTTCCAGCAGGGAGTTTGTTGATAAAACGAGTTCCTACCTGACCATTTTTCTCTATATAAACGGGCCACCCGTTAGCATCATACTTTACCTTTCCCTTGGTTAGCCAAGGTCGAGCCTCTTCAAAAGGCACAGAAGCTCTGAATACATCAACGAAAGGGACACTGGCGTCATCATCCATTACTTCATTGCTGTTGATACCAAGCGGGGATCGTGTGTTCTCCGCTGCTAATGTAATCGCCGTATGTGTGATGAGCAGCAGCGCAAGCGCAAGCTTTCCTAAGATTTTATAAGCCATAATTATTTTTATTATTATTTTGTTTATAAGTTCAGTTTAGAGCTAACAGTTCACTATAGGTTTCATATCATCTGATAGATGGTATTTCAGTTTAGATGCATAAAAAACACATAGAGATTAATTTTCAAACTTGAATATTTACCAGAAGATTATTATAACTTTAGCTGTGCCGTAAATGAGGGATTACAGACCAATGGATGGTGTATAAAATGAAGGCTATTGCAGTGAGAAAAGTATTTTTAATTTAATTAGAGAATTGATTTAAATATGCTTGACAGTATTGCCTTATTCCCGCAGAATTCGCGCTTCTTTTAGCACTGGGGCTATAGCTCAGCTGGGAGAGCGCTGCAATGGCATTGCAGAGGTCGGCGGTTCGATCCCGCCTAGCTCCACCAGAATGTGTAGAAGAGGTTGGAAAAATATGATTGCTCTTATTGGCAAAGTAATTCTTTATATCGGCTTATTTATTACCGTTGTCGGGCTTATGTTCGGTTTTGGTATAATGTTCCAAGGCGATAATGATGAGCTTGCTAAGTTATTTTTAATGAGTGTTCCATTTGGTTTTGTCATTTTTTTTACAGGAATGTCAACTATTATCATGTTTTCTCCAAGAGAAAGTGAGTTGGAAAACAACTCAGAAAGTAAAAAATAGCGTTGATGTAAGGTCGCACTAAACTGTGTCCCCATCGTCTAGTGGTTAGGACACCGCCCTTTCACGGCGGTAACCGGGGTTCAAATCCCCGTGGGGACGCCATTTTTACTCTCATATATGAATATTCCTAAGTCCCCATCGTCTAGAGGCCTAGGACACCGCCCTTTCACGGCGGTAACCGGGGTTCGAACCCCCGTGGGGACGCCATTCATTTCTTGTTATGGCTAAATTCTTTTGTTTTTATCAATACTTTGTATTTTTTTATAAATACGGGCTACCTTATTTTTTGGTGGGCTTGTTCTTTCTTCGTCTTAGTTTATCTTATTGTTGAAGACTAAACAGTAGGGCTTGTCTATGGGGGGAAATATTGCTTGCTCCAGATTTTTTGCATTATTCCACTAACTGAATCTCTATTGGGATGTAAAGACTCAGTAGTATATTTTGAAATGCTTGGGTGTGTATTTTCAGGTGGCGACTATTATTATGCGGGTAAATATAGTCTAACTCGTGCTCCTACATAAGGTGATACCAGTAGCTCTATTTTTCCGCCTGCTGCTTCTACAATTTCATTGCTAATTGCTAGGCCTATACCTTGACCTTCGGTTTTGCTGTCGGCTCGAATGCCTCTTTTTAATAGGGCGGAGGGGTTCATGTCAGGAAAGCCTAGTCCATCATCATCAATATCAACAATAATGGTTTCTCCATCGTGAATGGCTGTTATTGATACGATATCAACAGAAAAGCGGCAGGCATTGTTGATAAGGTTGCCAAAGACCTCCATTAAATCATCAAGATCCATGCGACACTCGGTATTTTCATCTACATTTATCTCAATTTCAAATACTTTGTCATGATGCACTTTCAGAAGTGAATTTTTTAGTCGATAGAGAATAGGGCGAATATCTATACGTTTGATATTTGCATTGTGATCATTGACAACTGCACGACGAAGTTGATAAGCGATAATGTCATTCATTCTGCCGACTTGATTAACTAAGGTGGTGCGCTGTTTGTCACTCATTGAGCTGCTATTTTCTGCAACGCCTTGTAGAACGGCAAGTGGTGTTTTTAGGCTATGTGCAAGATTATCTAAAGCCTCTCTGTAGCGTTTTTTCTGTCCCTTTTCTACATGTACTAAGGCATTGATAGCCCCTTTAACTTCTAGCAACTCAGTGGGATATCGAGCTTTAACAAACTCTTGCTTGCCTGATTCAATGTTCTTTATTTCTCGTTCAAATCGTTTTATTGGTGTAATTACCAAATAACTATTTACTAATTGTGCGATCAGCACTAAAAGGCTGCTAATTAATATCAAAATACTTATTTTTTGTATTATGTCAGACTTATTTTTTTCCATTTCCTTGGAGGATTTTGCGACTATGAGATAAAAGTTATGGGGAGCTTCAGAAAAGGCACTGTAATACACTAAGTAATTATTATCGGCTGTATTGCGTCCCTCTTTGATAGCGTTTGTAGGGGGTAAGATCTCTAAGTTGTTTTCTCCATTTTTGATTTTTTTTCTAGGTTGGAATAGAGGTAGTACATCTGAATATTTTTTTGGATATGGGGGCTTGTTGATATCCTCATAGTTGGCATCTTTGTAATACTGACTGTGCCAAATAATTTGATTGGTATCTTTACTAACAATGTAAGCAAAATGATCATCTATATTTGATGTTAATTGATGCTGAGTTATGATCTGTTCCATATCAGGATAAAGCTCTGGGTCAATGAAGTATCGCCCCGTTGCTTGGTTGTAATCTATTATTCCTAATATATCATTGTCTAAGGTATTGGCGGTTTTATGCTCTTGTTCAATATAAGATTTTTGTTGGCTGTAGTAGTACAATCCGCTTAATATTGATAGACCAATGATGGTTATAAGAAATGAGCTTAGTAATTGTCGGCTGAGTAATGACTTTGTTAAAGATGAAAAAATGCCATTATGTCTATGGTTTATAGGGATGGGGGAGTGATTTTTAGAACTCATCTCTTTTACTCTGGAGTTTATTATATTTTTTTGTAAAAGCACTTCTCCATACGGTAATTTTTTCTATGAATTTTTATTGGTATAGAGAAAACAGGGCTGTTATTTGTATGGAGGTGGGTTTGATGTAAGGTAATATCATTTTATAGTCCGTATGTCGTGCGCAGGACTACAAAATGTATTATCTGATTTTTTAAGCGTTATTTCGCTCAAGAGTAAAGCGATAGCCTCGCCCTCTTAGTGTTTCTATTGGGGCTAAGGTGCCGTCTGGATCTAATTTCATGCGTAAGCGGCGAATGAATACCTCGATAACATTGCTGTCACGGTCGGACTCTTCATCATACATGCTTTCGGTTAGCTCGGTTTTTGATATCACCTCGCCTGCGTGTAACATGAGGTGTTGTAGAACCTTGTATTCAAAAGCAGTTAAAGTTACTTCGTTGTCATTAAGATATACGCGTTGCTCTGAAGTGTTCAAACGTACAGCGCCACAGATATATTCTGATTGAGACCAGCGTCCCGTACGTCTCAGTAATGCGCGCAATCTAGCGATTAGCTCTTCCTTGTGATAAGGCTTGTCAAGATAATCATCCGCACCAGCTTCTAAGCCTTCTACTCTACTTTGCCAGCTTGTTCTTGCTGTTAGTATAAGGATGGGGTAATCGAGACCTTTGGCGCGTACGTTTTTTATAATGTCCATGCCGTCAATTTTGGGTAGGCCTAGGTCAATGACTGCAATATCAATGGGATACTCTGTCGCATAATAGAGCCCTTGTGAGCCATCTTCGGCGGCATCAATAGTAAAGCCCGCTTTTTTTAACGCTTCTGTTAATTGATTGAGAATGTCTTTCTCATCTTCTACTATTAGAACTCTCATAGATCCCCGATTATTGTCTTGATTGTAGTCATTCGCATTTTATAATTTTCGTTGTAAAAGTTTGCATATTGCGAGTGATGAAGCCCATTGAAAATGTGGTTTTCTGCTTGTTATTATAATTTTTATTGCGGTATCTTTTCGATGTTGTTCAATAAGGACGCAATTTTTGGTGATTGTATAATGAATATACAGAAAAAGATAGTCGGTAGAATAAATGAGATAAAAAGTAATAGAAAGTTTAGGGCGGGTAAAAATAAAGATAAAATATTGATTTTAATCTATTTCTTCAAAGAGGAGTGGAGTGAGGTGACTATTGACTGGGCGAGGCACTTAGAAAATGAAGGATAAATTAGAGGGTAGAGAAATCACCCATATAGCCGCTCTAAAATAGAGGCGGTAGCATGGGGTTTAGATGATGTAACTTCAGGTCTTGTGGTATTACTTCTTACAAAGTTTTAGAGTTTCTCTTTCACCTTTAACTGTTTTAATAACAATTCTACGGCAGCCTGATTTTTTTAATATTCTGTTTGAAAGTACCGTAATGTTACGCCCAAACTTTCGAAATGCGCGTGACTTAGCCGAGATGCGCGAAAGGTCAGCTTTGGCGTTGCTTCCTTTTATGCTAATTACTGTGGATCCTGCGATTACGGGTAGGGTAGCAAAAGAGGCAAATACCACGCCCGTAAAAATGGCTAACTTTATTTTTTTATTAATCATAATAATATTCCTTCTTCTCTCGCAATACATCTTCCTGATGTATATGAGTCGGTAGATATGTCGAATAGTGCTTATAGCATTTATCTAGCGGGTCTACTGTGAAGCTAGCATCGCAATAAAGTTATTAAAAGTACAATTGATATATTCAATGCATAGTAATAATTTTATTGATTAATCTGCATGATAAATAAGCATTTTGTATTTATACTGGTATAAATAAAATTTCTCATTATCACCTGTTTCAACTTAAGTTGAATGCGAATTTTGTAGCTCTTCTTGAGAGTAGGACAAGTTTTAGAAAAATTCAGTCAATTGTTCTAATTTTATACATTCTAAATATTGATATTTAAGCTTCAGGGTTGGTCCGAACTATTGAATAGTATAAAAATACTTGTGCCCTTCCTAGTATCCCCTGATTTTGGCTACTTAAATTAGTAGAATATTAACCAGGTAAATATCGGTAGTGACCTGTAATTTTCAACTTAAATAATACATCTTCTAGTTGTGGGCCTTTGCCAATATTGTGAGCAATTATAGGTCTTTTATTATCTTGTGAAATGATATTAGTCACGATGCCAATATGTGGTAAATTTGGCGCAATGTTCCACGTTACTATGTCACCAGGTCTGTAATCATTTGCATTATTTGTCGTGGGTAAATTGATGCCATTTTTTGCAAAAAATGTACGTAAATTAGGTACGCGTCGATGATCTATATTTGCATCAGGTCGTGACATTCCCCACTTTGCAAAGCTGGGATATTCAAAAAAACGTTTACTCATATCGTCGTTGACGCGTTCTTGTAAGTCGATACCTAGTTTTCTATAGGCGCGAATAACAACGTCGGTGCAGACCCCAATATTTTTTGGCACATCGCCATAGGGAAAGCCAATGCGACGGTATGAACCATCGTAAGTCACTTTGTGATAAGTTCTTTCGATTGCTGCATCGACGAGTCGTTGTGAGTAACTTGCGGCATAAGATTGTTGACTAAATAAAGCAGTGGCAAGACTTAAGAGTAAAATTATTTTTTTATTATTCATTGATTTTGTAGGTTTTATTTTTATTAAGTTTATTTGCAAAATCAGAGCACGTTATATTTTTAAATTATACCTCCATCATTTCTAAGCTGGTCAAAGATATTCTTAAAGAAGGTTAGTTCACAATATTTTGCTATGCGTGATTTTGAGTAATCGTAATGTTTACAGAGATAAAATATGCTTTCCTTTGCGTTGTCGGGTACTTCAAAGTGCTTCCCATCAGCAAAAAAATGTAGTCCATTTTCCTCAATATAAGCTAGCCTCAGCCAGCTTTTGCGTATGAAACGATCTTCTTTAATGAGGGGTTCTTCTGTAAACAGTTGTTCTTCTGCAGCTTCTCCTTTTGTTTCTGTTAGGTGTTTTCCTAACCAGATAGATAGATTATTTTTTTGTGAATCAATGCCTTCTAATACCATATTAGAAAGCGCTTCAATATCTTGTTTAGTTATTTCGGCTGGGTTCTGCTGTGATAATCGCTTCTGATCGTTATAGCGCTGTTTAAATTTAGGGCTTTCGCTGACCGATTCTACCCAACTGTTGATTAACTCTTGCTGACTGGGCGCGCGAAACCCTATAGATAATGTCATGCAGTCATTATCTTGAGCGACACCATAATGTGGCAAGTTGGGTGGCAGGTAGAGCATATCGCCAGCTTCTAGAACCCAGTCAGTATTTTGATCAAAGTGTTTTAATATACTGAGTGAGCAATCAGGAAGAATTTCTTTGGTATGATTTTCTTGTGTGTCAAGTTGCCAGCGACGCTTGCCAGCAGTTTGAATTAAAAAAACATCATATTCATCAGTGTGCGGGCCAACAGAGCCTTGCTCTACTGCGTAGCTGAGCATTAAGTCATCAATGCGCCAGTCAGGAATAAATCGGAAGTATTCAATAATTTCACGTAACTCAGGAAGGTAACGCTCTAAGTCATTGACTAATAAAGTCCAGTGAGATTCGGGTAGCTGGGCAAAGGTTTCATCATCAAAAGGTCCAAACAACGACTCCCATGGTGATTTGCCGTGTTCGATAACAATGCGTGAGGGAGCATCGGTGTCACAGGCAATACCTGCTAGCTCTTCAGGACTAAGCTCCAAAGGGGAGCCATTAAATGCTTGCCGAATGAGTAAAGGTTTTTGCTGCCAATACTCATCTAGAAATTCTTGGTGGCTTAAATCACCAAGAATTCCGTTGCTGAGGAGAGAGTTCATTAGATATTTTTCGCTTGCTCGATAGCATTGCCGATGTAATTAGCGGGTGTCATCTGTAATAAAGTATCTTTTGCGTGTTGGGGGATTTCTAAATTATTAATGAAAACCTCTAAGCCTTCGGCAGTAATTCTTTGCCCGCGGGTTAGCTCTTTGAGTTTTTCGTATGGTTTCTCAATATTATAACGACGCATAACAGTTTGGATGGGTTCTGCAAGCACTTCCCAGTTGTTGTTTAGATCGGCAGCTAGCGTTGCTTCATTGACTTCTAGCTTACTAATACCCTTTAGCGTTGATTGTATGGCAATACTAGTATGTCCGATGCCTACGCCTAGTGTTCTTAAAACAGTAGAGTCAGTTAAGTCTCTTTGCCAGCGCGAAATAGGCAGTTTTTGTGATAAATGATTCATTAAGGAGTTAGCTATACCTGCATTTCCCTCTGCATTTTCAAAATCAATCGGATTGACTTTGTGTGGCATGGTTGAAGAGCCAACTTCACCTGCTATAACTTTTTGTTTGAAATAGCCGATAGAAATGTAGCTCCAAACATCGCGGCAAAAATCGATCAAGATAGTATTAAATCGAGCAATCGCATCAAACAGTTCGGCGATATAATCATGTGGCTCAATTTGAATGGTATATGGGTTCCATTCTAGTCCTAGTGATTCAACAAAGTTTTTGGCAAATAACGCCCAGTCAATATCAGGGTATGCGCTGAGGTGCGCATTATAGTTGCCCACTGCGCCATTGATTTTGCCTAATAATGGTACGCTTTTTATTTGATCGTATTGACGTTGCATGCGGTAGGCTGTATTTGCCATTTCTTTGCCGAGGGTAGAAGGTGAGGCAGGCTGTCCATGAGTGCGGCATAACATAGGTATTTCAGCATAATCGTGTGCTAAGTCTTTGATGGTATCGATTGTTTGTTCTATCTCAGGAAGCAATACATCGGTACGCCCACCTTTAATCATTAAGGCATAGGAAAGGTTATTGATGTCTTCGGAGGTACACGCGAAGTGAATAAACTCACTAACGGCATTAACTTCATCGTTATCAATAATCTTTTCTTTTAAAAAGTATTCAACGGCTTTTACATCGTGATTAGTGGTGCTTTCAATTGTTTTGACGCGATTAGCGTCCTGTTCACTAAAATTTTCAATAATGCTTTCAAGATAGCTATTAGCTTCACTTGAAAATTCAGGAACTTCTTTGATTTCTGAGTGTTGAGAGAGTGCCTGTAACCAGCGAACTTCAACTAAGACGCGATATTTTATTAGGCCATATTCACTAAAGTAAGGACGTAAGGATGATGTTTTGCTGGCGTAGCGCCCATCAACAGGAGAAAGTGCGGTAAGAGAAGATAGATCCATAAGAAAATTTAATATTAGCTCGATTAGATTGAAAAGTTATCGCCTGAAAACAGGTTTTATTTAGAATGTAATTAAAAAGGTTAAGAAAGTTATAGAAAAAGGATATTATAGCGCAGGAGTTTGTTGGGGAATATAAGTACCTGCACTCAATCTTTGATTCTTAGGGGCAAGGATTCAATAAGCTGCGAAACTTAGACTTGTTTTTACTATCCCAGCTTGAATGATATTAACCGTTGCGTAGCATGATTATACTCCTTTTAATGTTATCCAAGCTGAAACAAAAATTTCACGTTAAGTTTCGCGGCTTATTAAACCTTCATTCTGTTAGAATAAATCATCAGCAATAGTAATAATAAAATAACAACCTTACAGAGTGGGTCATTTTTGTAATGTTTGTGGAATAAATATCAGGGAGAATATTCCAGCATGAGTAGCACCTTTACAATCAAATTCTTGACTGCAACGATATTATTTTTACTGACATTAACACTCAATGCCGCAGAGTTGCCAAATTTTACTAAGTTGGTAAAAGCTCATAGTGCTGCTGTTGTTAATATCAGTACGGAGCGAGAAGAGCCTCAGCTTCAGCAGTCTCCTCAACCTTTTAAAGCACCACCAGACAGCAATAGTGGTAACGAAGTCATCGATGATTTGATGAAGCGTTTTTTTGACTATGAAGAAAACCCCGAGGGTGGTATTGATGAATCTAGCTCCCTAGGTTCAGGTTTTATTATCTCTTCTGATGGTTATATCGTAACCAATCACCATGTGGTGGCGGGAGCGGATAAAATAATTGTCAAACTAAGTGATAGGCGTGAGCTAGCTGCGACATTAATAGGTACGGATAAACGTAGTGACATCGCTTTATTAAAAGTTGAAGGGACAGATTTTCCTGTATTGACAACAGGTAGTTCCAAGCAGTTAGAAGTAGGTGAGTGGGTTATTGCGATAGGTTCCCCTTTTGGTTTTGATCATAGTGTCACGGCGGGCATCGTCAGTGCTAAAGGGCGTAGTTTGCCAGAAGAAAACTATGTACCTTTTATTCAGACAGATGTAGCGATTAACCCTGGTAATTCAGGTGGGCCACTGTTCAATATGAAAGGTGAAGTAGTGGGTATTAACTCACAAATTTACAGTCAATCGGGTGGTTTTATGGGAGTGTCGTTTGCCATACCTGTTGATGTAGTAAAGAATGTCGTTGCACAACTTAAAGCTACAGGGCACGTAAAGCGTGGTTGGTTGGGTGTGTTTATTCAAGAGGTTACTGTTAGTTTGGCAAAATCTTTTGGTTTGAATCAGCCAACGGGCGCATTGATTGCTGAGGTGATGCGAGAAGGTCCTGCAATCGGTATCTTGAAGCAGGGTGATATTATTCTTGAGTTTAATCATAACAAAGTTAATAGCGCCTCTGACCTGCCCATTATAGTAGGTAGTACATCAACAGAAAAAGAAGTCGATGTAAAAGTGCGTCGAGGCGGCAGTACGCAAATAGTAAAACTTAAATTAAGTGAGTTGCCAACAGAGGTTGTTGAAAAGAAAACTAAAAAGCCTAAAAAGAATAATGAAGTAAATGCTGTGATGGGGATGGAGCTAGTAGATTTAAGCCGATCCGACCGTAAATTATTGCAAATAGATAAGGGTGGCATTCTTGTTAAGCGTGCGGGTTCTGGTCGGGCTAACAGAGCGGGTATGCAAGCAGATGATGTGATCAAAATATTTAACGGTCAGTCGGTTACAAGTGTTAAGCAATTTAAAGCATTAGTAAATAGTTTGCCCAATGGCGCCCCTGTTGCTGCTTTGGTTATACGTGAAGGTAGTGCTCAATTTGTAGCTTTTATCATTGAGCATAATGTGAATAAATAGTAATTAAAAAATAATGTCTAATCCGCATACCCTAATAGTGTATTATCGCGAAGGCTGTCATTTGTGCGAGCAAATGATAGCTTTTATGTATATGCAGCAAAATAAAGATCAGCAAGTAAAATTCAATATCAAGTTGGTTGATATTGATGATGATCCTGAATTGTGCGAAAAATATAATGTGGATGTTCCCGTTGTAATGTATCAAGAAGAAGTCGTTTTTTATCACTTCTTTGATGATGAAGAGTTTGAACGAATCTTGAAAGCTATGAGAGACTCTTAAAAGGATCTTTATAGCTAAACTAATAGTGATAAAAATTAATGGCTGAAGCGAATCAAAACATACGAAATTTTTCTATCATCGCACATATCGATCATGGCAAATCAACCCTATCTGATCGCTTTATACAGTACTGCGGTGGCTTGAGTGATAGAGAAATGGATTCTCAAGTGCTAGACTCAATGGATATTGAGCGCGAGCGTGGTATTACCATTAAAGCCCAAAGTGTTTCGTTAAACTATAAAGCAAGAAATGGTGAAATATATCATCTGAATTTCATCGATACACCTGGTCACGTTGATTTTTCTTATGAGGTGTCGCGCTCCCTATCGGCCTGTGAGGGTGCTCTTTTAGTCGTGGATGCCTCACAAGGTGTTGAAGCTCAAAGCGTTGCTAACTGTTACACCGCGATAGATCTTGATTTAGAAGTGGTTCCTGTACTCAATAAAATTGATTTACCTGCTGCGGATGCAGATAGAGTTAGCCAAGAAATAGAAGAAATTATTGGTATCGATGCAACCGATGCGGTGCATGTTAGTGCAAAAACGGGTATTGGTATTGAAGACCTTTTAGAGCAACTGGTTGAACGGATACCACCACCCAAGGGTGATCCTGAAGCGCCACTTAAAGCCCTTATTATTGATTCTTGGTTTGATAGCTATTTGGGCGTTGTTTCTTTAGTGCGTGTGATGGAAGGACAGTTACGTAAGCGCCAGAAAATCAAAGCCATGTCGACGGGCAATGAATTTCAGGTTGATCGTTTAGGTGTTTACACGCCTAAAAGTGAAGATCGAGATACTCTAGAAATCGGTGAAGTTGGTTTTGTTATTGCAGGCGTTAAGGGTATAGAATCGGTAAAAGTGGGTGATACGCTAACTGATCTAAGAAATCCTGCTGATGAAGCTTTGACAGGATTTAAAGAAGTTCAGCCGCGTGTATTTGCAGGCATCTTCCCCGTAAATGCGGAGGACTTTGAAAACTTTCGAGATGCTTTGGATAAGTTGCATTTAAATGATGCATCATTGCATTATGAGCCAGAGACTTCACAAGCTTTAGGCTTTGGCTTCCGCTGTGGTTTCCTTGGCATGCTACACATGGAAATCATCCAAGAACGTTTAGAGCGTGAGTATGACTTAAATCTTATTACAACAGCGCCAACCGTTATTTACGAAGTAGAAGAAACCAATGGCACCATTAAAATGGTGCATAACCCATCTGAGTTGCCAGCGGTTAATAAAATAGAAGAAATTCGTGAGCCAATCATTCGTGGTACTGTCATGGTACCTCAAGAATATGTGGGTAATGTTATTTCTTTGTGTATCGAAAAACGCGGTGTACAAAAGCAAATGCAATATTTGGGTAATCAAGTGACACTTAATTACGACCTGCCATTGAGCGAAGTTGTATTGGACTTTTTTGATCGCCTTAAATCAGTCAGCCGTGGTTACGCCTCGTTTGATTATGAGTTAGATCGCTTTGAACCTGCGCCGCTGGTAAAGGTAGATATTCTTATTAATGGAGAAAAGGTTGATGCACTTTCTGTGATTGTACATAAAGATTTTGCACAAAAGCGTGGGCGTGATTTAGTTGAGAAAATGCGCGAAATTATCCAACGTCAAATGTTTGATGTCGCGATACAAGCTGCGATAGGCGGTAATATCATTGCTCGTTCTAATGTGAAGGCACTGCGTAAAAATGTCATTGCAAAATGTTACGGTGGTGATGTATCTCGTAAGCGCAAATTACTAGAAAAGCAGAAAAAGGGTAAGAAGCGGATGAAGCAGGTGGGCAATGTGGAAATCCCTCAAGAAGCGTTCTTAGCTGTATTAAAAATTGATAAATAGAACCTAGAACGGATCTCTGCTTAGGAGCAAAGGTTTAATAAGTTGCGACAAGTTGCAGAAGTTATTAAACCCTTAACTATTTGGATATAAGTGTTCTCTGATAAATAATAAAGGAATAAAAAATTGGAAATGAATTATGGGTTAGAGTTCTGGTTAGTCGCGATAACAGCGCTATCAGGCTTAATTATCTTGTTATACCGCTTATTCGCATCGAAAAAAGTTCGCTCTTTAGATAACCCGCCATTATTGCTGGATTATGCACGTTCGTTCTTTCCTGTTTTGTTGATTGTTATTATTTTACGGTCTTTTGTTGCAGAGCCATTTCGCATTCCATCAGGATCGATGATTCCTACGTTGCAAATAGGTGATTTTATCCTTGTGCAGAAATATGCTTATGGTGTTCGATTACCTGTTATTCATAAAAAAATATTTGATGTGGCTGATCCTGAACGTGGAGATGTGATGGTGTTTCGCTATCCTGATGATCCATCGATCAACTATATTAAACGTGTAATAGGTTTGCCTGGTGATCGTATTAGCTGGACAAAAGACAAGCAGCTAATCGTTAATGATACAAAAGTGGTTTATTCTGATCAGCAGGATGTTCAAGTTGATACGCCTTATGGACAGAGACCTGCGCGTATCTATCAAGAAGCTTTGCCTAGTAAAGATGGCGAGGTGATGCACTCCATACAAATTTTTGCAGGATCATCTAAAACTACAGATATTATTGTGCCAGATAATAGCTATTTTGTGATGGGTGATAATCGTGATAACAGCAGTGATAGCCGTGTTTGGGGATTTGTACCAAAGAAAAATATAGTCGGTAAAGCCGTCTTTATTTGGATGCACTGGAACTGGCTGGAAAATGGCGATGGTTTTAATGCTTCGCGGATTGGCACAAGCATAAAGTAAGTCGACGGCTTAAGTTTAGCTTAAGCAAAGCCCTAGTATGCTAGGAGCCTGTCCGAGAACTAAGAAGCTACTGCAAATCCCATGAACATCATAATCTGAGCTTATTGAAACCGTTAAATAGCCCTGCTATTCGCCTCATTAAATCAACTCACCTTATAAGCTTTCTGTGATTTTCGCTACAGTGCTAGTTCTCGGTCAGACTCCAAGGATTTTGGTATTGTAGGTTTTATTACTCTATGATAAATCTATTATTATAAAAATAATTAAAGAATAGCTAAATATGAAAGCAAGTAGAAGAAAGCAAAAGGGCTTAACGCTTATATCATGGATGATTGTCGCGGCGCTTGGTATATTAATGATGAGTGCGGTAATAAAAGTAGGTCCATCGTATATTGAATTTAATTCAGTTCGATCAATGATGGATAGCATCGCGGCAGAGCCTGGGATTAAGACTAAAAGTTCTAAGTATGTTTATGGGCAAATTAATAAATATTTGAATATAAATGGTTTGTATACACTAGAAAAAATGGCAAAGAAAAAGCCTTTTAAATTATCTTTGATGAAGAAAGGTAATAATAGAAAGCGTTTGAGAGTCAATTATGAAGTGCGTACTCCGTGGATTGGAAATATATCTTATCTGCTTGATTTTAAATATGCTGTGATTCTTGGTGAGAAAAGTAAATAAGCTCTCATTTTACCATGTTACAATCTTTCTATTCAGAGCATTACATTTTCTGCTTAAACTGGAGGCTCCAATCAGGCTTGGTTCTCCTACTGTAGAAGTTCACAGCCTCCTTGACTAGGGAGAATTGCTATCAATTTATGATTTAACTTAAAAGGCTAGGAAGGTCTTAATACTGTGCTGCAAAAACTTGAAAAGCTATTAGCGGAATCCTTACAAAAAAGTGATTGTTTCAAACAGGCGTTAACTCACCGTAGTGCCAGTGGCAAACATAATGAACGTATGGAGTTTTTGGGTGATAGTGTGCTGGGCTTTGTCATCACCGATGCCTTGTATCATCAAATGCCACGAGCGACAGAAGGCTATTTGAGCCGCTTGCGCGCATCCTTAGTTAACGAAGGTACATTAGCTGAAATAGCCATAGAGATTTCACTTGGTGACTATCTCTATTTAGGTGCTGGAGAATTAAAAAGTGGTGGTTTTAGGCGTAAATCTATTCTTTCTGATACCTTAGAAGCGGTTATCGCCAGCGTGTATTTAGAGCAGGGAATGGGCGAAGCCAAAGACTTTATACTGATGTTGTTTGATGAGCGTTTACAAAACCTACCGAGTGAAGATGAGCTAAAAGACCCTAAAAGCCGCCTACAAGAATTCTTGCAATCACGTAGTCATCCCATTCCTGAATATGAACTTGTCTCTACAGCAGGGGATGCTCATAGGCAGTTATTTACTGCAGAGTGTTACGTGAAAGGCTTGGATGTACGCACACAGGGAATTTCAACCAGCCGCCGCAAAGCAGAACAAAAAGCCGCACTTGTTGCTTTTGAACAAGTGACTGAAAATGTTAAATAGCTTCAAAAAAATTCAATACGGATGTTAACAACAAAGAATGGACACAACAAAAATGCAAGATAATGATAATTTACCTCAGCCAGAAACCCGTTGTGGTTATGTCGCTATTGTAGGTCGTCCAAATGTGGGGAAATCAACCTTATTGAATCACTTGGTGGGTTATCGCATCTCCGCCATAGTGAATAAGCCGCAAACCACCAGAACCAATGTGCGTGGTATTGTCACCCAAGATAAATATCAAGTGATCTTTACGGATACGCCTGGTATTCATCACGACTCTAAAACCTTGATGAATAAAACCTTAAATATTGCTGCTGTTGCCGCTTTAGATGCTGTTGATGCTGTGGTTATGCTGGTAGAGGCGCTTAAATGGACCACCGAAGATGATTTAGTATTGCAACGCTTAGAGAGCATGAAATGTCCTGTTTTCTTGTTGATTAATAAGGTTGATCGTATTGTTGAGAAAAATCGCCTTTTTTCTTATATCGAGTCTGTCAAAATAAAACGTGATTTTTTAGAAATAATGCCTATTTCCGCAACCAAAGGCATCAATACACAAGAACTTCTGAAAAAAATCAAACCATTATTACCCTTTTCTGAGTATGCTTTTGATGAAGATAGCATTACCGATCAAAGTTTGCGGTCGATTTGTTCTGAGGTTATACGGGAGCAATTAATGAATCAGCTTCATCAAGAACTGCCTTATTCGGTTGCTGTCAATATAGAAAAATTTGACGAAATGCCGCATCGTGTCGATATAGACGCAACTATCTGGGTAGGAAAAGCGCGTCAAAAAGGTATTGTTATTGGTAAAAAGGGTGAAACACTAAAGCGTGTGGGCATGGCAGCACGGAGAATATTGGAAGAGCTACTAGAAAATAAAGTAATGCTGAGAACTTTCGTGCGCGTCGAAGAAGATTGGCAGAATAATCCTAAACATTTAGGTGATCTTGGTATTATTACTCGTTGAGGAACGAGGGTCCAATAATCTACGAAACTTGGCTATCAACTTAAGCTGGTAGCCTGAAACTTAACTTGCACCCAAGGGGTATAACAACCGTTCTCTCTCAACTTGAATACTATTAATCGTTGCGTAGAGTAACTATGCTCCTTTCAATATCGTCCAGCCTGAAACAAAAATACTACGTTATGTTTCGCATCTTATTAAATCCTCATTCCTAAATGTTATCGCTATGCAAGAATCCTTTGGGTACATTTTAAGAAACCGTCCTTATCGAGAAAATAGTCGATTACTGGATGTTTTTACTCAAGGTTATGGACGCATTCCCTGTATAGCGCGTCCTGCAAAAAAACGTGGCAAAATAATGGCGGGAACCTTAGAGCCATTTCGTTATTTATATTTGCAATGGATAGGGCGAGGAGAAGTGTTCACTTTAACCCAAGCGGATGAACGGGGTCGTCATCATATTCCTACAACCGAACTCCTCAAGGGTCTCTACCTTAACGAGCTAGTCTATCGTTTATCTCAACAACACCAAGCCACCAGCGAACTATTCCAAGCCTACAAGCAAACATTGCATCGTATGACGGATGCGCAAACCAATCCTCAAGCATTAATGCGCTTTGAGCTATTTCTCTTAGAAAGCTTAGGTTACGATATTAACCTCTATGAAGATGATGAAACAGGAGAGGAAATAACATCATCATTCCGTTACCGCTATATACCGCAACAAGGCATTATAAAAAACAATCCAGAAATACAGCAAGTAGATGGTTTTATCCTCTCGGGAAGTTTACTCACTAATTTACGTGATTTGAACAATATGCAGAGTGCCGATTGGCAAGAGTTGCGGGTGTTTCTTGATAAAATATTAACGTATTTAGTGGGTAAGCCACTTAACTCACGTAAATTTTTGAAGTTATAATCTCATTTAAACAGCCTCTATAAATGCTATAGTCCAGTATTCTAAAGACTCCTAAATAAAGGAATGCAGATGAGTTTAGAACTAGGTGTCAATATCGATCATATCGCAACGATAAGGCAGGCACGCGGAACCATTTATCCTGATTTATTAGAAGCGATGAAGCTAGTCGAACAAGCGGGGGCGCATGCGATTACCATTCATTTGCGCGAAGACCGTCGTCATATTCAAGATGCAGATGTCTACGCCATCAAAAAGTATTGTCAGCGACGTTTAAACCTTGAGTTAGCAGCAACTGATGAGATGGTCAAGATTGCTTGTGATGTATTACCCAGTGATGCTTGTGTCGTGCCAGAAAAGCGCGAAGAACTCACCACAGAAGGCGGCTTGGATGTGATTGGGCAGTTTGATCGCATCAAAAAAGCCACGCAAGTGCTTAATAAGGAAGGTATCCGTGTTTCCTTGTTTATAGAGCCAAGTATTGAGCATATAAAACGTGTCCCTGATATTGGTGCGCCCGTAATCGAGTTACATACAGGTACTTATGCTAATGCAACAGGCGATGCGCAAAAGCGTGAGTTTGACCGTATTGTTGCAGCAACTGAGTATGCCGATGCTCAGGGTATCCAAGTTAATGCAGGTCATGGTTTAGACTATAACAACACGCAAATTATTGCTGCGATTCCGCAAATCAAAGAGTTAAATATCGGTCACTCAATGGTTGCACGTGCTGTATTTGTTGGTATTAAGCAAGCCACTGAAGAGATGCTGTTGATCTTGGAACAATCACGCGGATGATCAAAGGTATAGGCACAGATTTAGTCAGTGTTGAGCGGATCGAACGTGTCTTAGCACGTCACCCCAAAGCTTTTACTCGACGGGTATTGCACCCAAATGAGCAGATTATTTTTGCGGATCATCACGAGCCTTGTGCCTACTTAGCCAAACGATTTGCCGCCAAAGAAGCTGTATCTAAAGCGCTCGGCACAGGCATTGCCAAAGGTGTGAGTTTCCATGAAATTGAAATCAGCAATGATGCTTTTGGACGACCGCTGGTAGAATTGCATCAACACACCAAAGCTATTGCCGAAAGCATGGGGGTGCAAAACTGTTTCTTATCCCTATCTGACGAAAAAGAATATGCCCTTGCTTATGTCGTTTTAGAAGGTGAAAACTAATTAATAGAGACACTCATAATAATGTCACGAGAATATCCAACTATAGAAGCCTTTATCGGCAATACACCTTTAGTACGTTTACAGCGGCTAGGGGGCGATACAAGCAATGCCCTATTAGTAAAATTAGAAGGCAATAACCCCGCAGGATCAGTAAAAGACCGTCCTGCACTCAGCATGATTCGTCTTGCAGAAGAACGCGGAACGATTAAAGCGGGAGATACATTAATTGAAGCCACCAGCGGAAATACAGGCATAGCCTTAGCCATGTCTGCCGCTATTCGTGGCTATAAAATGATCTTAGTGATGCCCGATAATATGAGCGAAGAGCGGCGAGCCTCAATGAAAGCTTATGGCGCAGAACTGGTATTAGTGACAGAAGAGCAGGGCGGAATGGAAGGTGCGCGGGATATAGCGCAAAAAATGCATGATGATGGCGAGGGCTATCTATTAGATCAATTCTCCAACCCTGATAATCCACAAGCTCATATCGAAACGACAGGGCCAGAAATTTGGCGTGATACAGACGGTGAAGTCACCCATTTTGTTAGCGCAATGGGAACCACAGGTACAATCACAGGAACAAGTATCTACCTAAAGCAACAAAATGCTGAGGTACAAATTGTGGGCGTAGAGCCTCAAAGCGACGCAGAGAAAATTCCAGGAATTCGTCGTTGGAGTGCAGGCTACATCCCCTCGATCTATGCGCAAGCTATTGTTGATCAAAAAATGGATGTGACACAAATAGAAGCCGAAAGCACCATGCATCGACTAGCAACAGAGGAAGGTATTTTTTGTGGCGTATCCGCAGGGGGTGCAGTTGCCGCAGCATTGAAACTTTCTCAAACAGTAGAAAATGCTACAATTGTCACCATCATTCCTGACCGTGGGGATCGTTATATCTCTACTGGTGTATTTCCAGCCTAAAAGAGTAAAAATACTATGAATACATTAGCTTACTCTATTATCACTATTCCCGATTTTGTAACAGGATCCAAACTCCATGACTTGCAAGGCTTGGATAATAAAGGAGCAGCCAAAGCGTTGTTTCATCTGCAAGCACAAAAAACAGGGGAAGAGTGCCTGCCAAGTTATTTGCAACAGATAGCAGCAATCGCTGTGGTACTCAGTGATGAAGATGGGAAAATACAAACTGTCACTCTAAATGACGACAAAGAAGCCGATATACTCAACACCTTCTTTGATATTGTCCAAGGGTATGAGCCTGTCTTAGTAACATGGGATAATGATTATTTTACTTCCGAAGTGATCAACTACCGCAGCATTAAACAGGCTCTGCAAATAGCGCCGCATTATGAAGACAAAGCGAATCATTTTAATTTGAATGAAGCGTTAGTCTCAAGCTCGGAAAAAACCTCTATTGATGAAATTGCCACTTTATTAGGTCTACCTTCCGAAGAAACTAAGGACAGCCGTAGCATTTGGGAAAGTTACCTAGCAGAAGATTTTGATAAGCTTAACGGCTACTGCGAAGGTAATGCCATGAACAGTTATCAAATATACTTACGTTACCAACTTACCCACGGCAATATTGATAATAAAACCTATGCTGATTTGATGTCCGAATGTGCAGATAAAGGTTTTTCTGATTAAAACAAAAGAATTCTTGATCAAGTCAAGGAGGTCTCAAAGGGAAATAGCAGAATATATTTAAATCTGACTCACACTAATATGAGTAAGCAATGACAATAAATCCAACTCCCGAATTATTATCAATCCTATACTGGATTACTTTACTAGCAGTAATCGTATCCTCTGCCTCAGCAGTACTTAAAGCAGGTTTCAAAGAGTACGATCTATTTGGCGTTATTATCATCGCCATATCAACAGGCTTGGGAGGTGGCTCTCTGCGAGATCTACTACTCGATAGAAGTGTTTTTTGGGTTCAAGATCAAAGCTTCTTTATAGTCTCATTAGTCAGTGCCATTGTGGTTTTTGTGATTGCTAGGCTCTTAGTAATTTCCCCGCGATTTTTCCTTATCCCCGATGCTGCTGGTCTCGCAACCTTTGGTGTAGCAGGAACATTGGTAGCATTGATGCTAGGCACACCTTGGCTGATAGCAAGCTTTATGGGCGTGATGACAGGAATCATGGGCGGTATTTTTAGAGATATTTTATGTAATGAACCACCACTGGTTTTTTATAGCCCATTGTACGCCACCGTTTCATGGCTTGGTTCTCTCTTCTTTATAGGCTTACTCTATTTAAATATCAGCATTGCTTTAGCAGCGGTGATTGCTGGTCTATCAATATTCCTCGCACGCCTACTGGCGATTTATTTCAATATTAATCTGCCAACCTTTCGTTTTAAGGGGTGATTTCTATAGTGTGATAGTAAAAAGACCATAGGCAGTTTAAGTTCCTTTCAATATAATTGTTTTGTCCTGAGTGAAGCAAGGGGTGGGTAAAACGTATTAAGTGCTAGGAGATTTAAATCGCAGGTATTTTATTTTATCTGCAATTTTTTTGCTAAAGGTTTCCAAAGCCTGACTCTGTGCTTTTACATAATCAGTGTAGCTATTGCCATGTATCGGTGTATTGACGAGGGTTTGTTTAACTAGTATTTCTTTGTTATTTCGTAGTAAACGCCAGCGTGCTTTAAGGGTGATGCTTTTACCTATTTCTCCATCAAAGCGTTCGATATTAACGCGAATTTGATAGCTGGGTTTGAAGGCAAATTTCCATGGATATTGTTCGATGCTGTCTGTTTTTAGTAGGGATGATAAGTTGTCGGCAAGTGTTTGAATCAGCTCCTCTTTATAGGAACCTCCCCATTGATGATTTTCAGCCATTTTGATTTCATTGCTATTTTTTCGGCTGATAATTTGTGGACGATTTAATAAACGTGGAATTTCTAAGGGGCCTACACCAATACGCAGTTTATTACTAGCCGCTACAGGTGGGAGTGAGGATAAGGAATAAAAGCGAGTTCCTCCTGATTCATCACCACCTGATAAGGTTGAGCAGGCGCTAAGCAATAGGGGAAATAGCAGTATGCCGAGCAGAGGAGAAGGTGACATCATAGTGTTTATTTTCCAAAAATAACGGAGTTAGGTTTGCGCTGTAGCGTATCAGCAAGAATAGAGAAAGATTTTGATGCTTCGCCTAAGTCATTAATGAGTTGTTGCAATCGATATTGTAGTGCGGAGTCTTCATGGAGTGTGGACTTAATACCTTGATCAACATTTTTTAAGGTGATTTTTAAATCTTTCTGTAATTTATTACTGACGTTACTGAGGGTATTTAGTGTTTTGCTGGCATCTTTTTGTAATTTGTTACTGACATTTGTGATGGTACGCAGGGTTTGACTGCCATCTTTTTGTAATACATTAATAGCTCGGCGGGTATCGACTAAGAGTAAACTTATGTCATCTACTGTTTTTTGTGCACTAGCGAGGGTTTTAACTAACTCACCTGAGAAACCTTTTTTCTGTAATTCTTGAGTGATTTTACTAATGCTTTCAGAGGTTGAAGCAATGCCTTTGAGTGTTTTCTTAACATCTTTGGAGTTAAGTAAGGTTGTGACACTAGAAATGGCTTTGCTTAGTTCATCTGTAATTTCACTGGCATCGAAGTTAAGTAAGGAAGTGAGCGAGCCTGTAGTGGGGAAAATAGCAGGCTCGTTGGCATCTGTTGGGAGTAGGGCGAAGACTTGTTTTATTTCTTGCTTAGCAAGTGGCTTTTTGGGCATGATCAGGGATATATATTGCGCGCCTGTAATAAGGCTATCAACCGTTAATTGAGCTTTAAGCCCGTTACTAACAAGATTTTGTAAGGTTCTTTCTGCATCGGTGCGTTGCTTTTTTTCGGAAAATTTATCAATAAAGAGTGATACTTTTACCAGTGTTTTTACTTGATTATTTTTATTGTTTTTCTCTAAGACGATACTCTCAACTTTGCCTACTTTTACGCCGCTATATTCGATTAAAGAGTCGGGGTTTAAACCATGTAGGCTGTCGTCAAAATACATCACATAGAAGATTTTTTCTAAGCGTTGGGTGTCGTCATTTGCAAGTTTATAGCTCTCATAGAGTTTATAGCTGGTTTCTCCATCAAGGTCGTAACCAAGTTTGTCGATAGGCGTATCAAAGGCAATGCCGCCGATGAGTAAGGACGCAAGAGACTCCATGCGTGCATTAACACCGCTTGAGCTTAACTCCATTTCTAAACCACTAGCATTCCAGAAACGACTATTTGTTTTGATTTTTTTATCGTAGGGTGCGTGTACATAGATGGAAATATCGACACTACCATTATGATCATTAAGTTCGTAACTGGTGACTTCGCCAACATTTATTTTATGATAGTAAACGGGTGAGCCAATATTTAAAGAACCTAGGTTGGTGCTGTTTAAAATAATGGAACGACCTTTTTCTCCTGTAGTAATTATAGGCGCGGTAGCTAAACCTTCGTAGTGATCTCGGGCTTCACTTTTTTCGCCAGGGTCAATGCCTATATGTACACCAGAAAGTAGGGTGTCTAAGCCGCTAATTCCTTGAAAGGTTAGCCGAGGTCGCTCGACCCAAAAACGTGTATCGCCACTTAAATTTTCTGCCATTTCAGGGAATATTTCGGCAGTCACGAGTACTTTTTGCAAATCTGAAGTAAGACTTAGTTTTTTAACTTTGCCGACTTGAATATCTTTATAGCGAATAGGAGTTTTTTTTGCTTCGATACCAGAGGCTTTGTCGAAGGTGATGGTAATGATGCTGCCGCGTTCGCTGTAGTGTTTGAAAGTTAACCAACCTGCAATTATGGCGGCAGTAAGGGGAATAATCCAAATAAGTGAGAAGCGTGGTGCAGTATGGATTTGTGCTGTAGGGTAGTCGTTATTTGCCATTAGTATCTATCATGCTTTGGTCGGTTGTATCATTTGTATTTTGTTGGTTTTCCATTGCGTCCCATATTAAGCGGGGATCAAAAGTATGGGCGGCAAACATAGTAAGTATGACGACTGCTGCAAATGCTAGCGCACCTAGTCCTGGGGTAACGGTGGCGCTATTGCCAAATTGCACTAAGGCGACTAGGAGTGCAATAACAAAAATATCGACCATTGACCATCGTCCTACAAACTCTGTTACACGATACATAATGGTACGATCTTTGGGTCGCCAATGTGTTTTAAAATGAATGCTGAGTAACAAGCCGAATAAGGTTAATAGTTTAAGAATGGGGATGAAAATACTGGCGAGAAAAATAATAAATGCTAAGGGCCATAAGCCATGAGAAAGTAAGCTTATAACCCCGCTTAAAATAGTATCAGGTTGTCCATCACCCAAATATACAAAGGTCATAATGGGGTAGGTATTAGCGGGAATATATAAAATAAATGCTGCAATTAGTAATGCCCATGTTCTGCTTAGACTCGCATGAATCCGCGAATGAAGATTCGATTGGCAGCAAGGGCAGTGAAGTACGGTATTAGTCTCAATATCATCAGGTAGCTTGCTTAATGTGTGGCAAAAATGACAGGAAATGAGTCCAGCTTCGCGGGCAGTCGTCATAAAGCACAGCCATTTTTTATTCTTAACTTGTTCCATACGTCATGTGGGTTTAAGGAATAACTTAATAAGCTTAACGCTAAAATGAGCAAGCAAAATGCGTACAAAGATGTGCCGATAATAACATCTGCAATATCCCCAAGTTTTACTAAGGTGACTAAAATAGCAAGCATCAAAATTTCTAACATTCCCCATGCTTCAGTGCTACGTAAGAAACGAAAAATAGGTGCAGTATAGTGATTGATTTTATCTGTTTTTATTTGAATAAGAATGTAAATTGTACCAATCAAAGTGGTTGCTGGAAAAATTATAGTCGTGAAGAGCATTAAAATACTTAACAAGGGCTGATTAGCTTTAAATAAAGAGAGAGCGGTTGTTAGCAGTGTTCCGTCTTGTGTTAAGCCAAGTGCTTTAAGAGAAAGTAGAGGAAAGAGGTTGGAGATAATAAATAAAATTAGACCTGTAATCGCAAAAGCGAGGCTACGATCGATAGAATTTTTTTGATTTTTGAATAAAGTAGAATGGCAACGAAGACAATGGGCGACTTGTTTATTAGCAAGTGCTGGAATTGTTTGCAGTAAATCACAGTCGGGACAAGCGATATGGCTTATTTGTGAACGTATTTCTGAGTGATTTAGACTGTCGAATTCCATAGTTCATTCTGCCAGATTTTTTTTGTAAAATCTGTTTAAAAGTGGAAAAGTACTTGAATGTTAAGTGCGGTTTTACCTGAATTCTTTGATTTAGCTCGAGGGAAAGCTTCCTGAAAAAGTCAAAAAAGGGGGAGTAGATTGTTGTGCTGGATATATAAAGTGCTTGTGATATTAAAAAAATCCCCGCTAAGGAGCGAGGATTTTAGTATTATATCTTCCAAGTATATAAAGAGGAAGTCTCTTTAGTTAAGTGGAAAGTGTAATCGTAGCATCAGTGCAAACTAGCAGTATCAGCAGATATATCATCGGCTTCCTTTTCATCTACGGGTTCTTCCTTGCTTTCGGAGTCGTCGCTAGGGTTCAGCGTGCTGTCATCATCATCGCTCCAATCTTTTGGAGGAGGTGGTACTTCACCTTTCATAATGGCATCTATTTGAGTGCGGTCGATAGTTTCATATTTTAGAAGTGCTTCTGCCATTGCATGTAACTTGTCGAGATTATCATTCAGAATATTCTCAGCACGGTCGTAGTTAGTGTCGATAAACATACGAATTTCATCATCAATATCTTTGGCTGTATCATCGGACATATGGGACGATTGAGAGCCTCCCATACCAAGGTAGCCTTCGGTTTGTTCTTCTGCATAGGTCAAAGGACCTAGTTTCTCGGATAAGCCCCATTTAGTGACCATATTACGTGCTAGTTCAGTAGCACGCTCAATATCGTTCGATGCACCCGTGGTAACACTTTCTTTTCCAAAGATGATTTCTTCAGCTAAACGACCACCATAGAGTGTTGAGATTTGGCTTTCTAGGTGTTGTTTGCTGTAGCTAAAGCGATCTTCTTCAGGTAAGAACATGGTAATACCTAGTGCGCGACCACGAGGAATAATGCTGACTTTATAAACAGGGTCATGCTCTGGTACGTTAAGTCCGACGATAGCATGGCCCGCCTCATGGTAAGCTGTATTTTTCTTTTCTTTTTCATTCATCACCATGGATTTGCGCTCGGCACCCATCATGATTTTATCTTTTGCTTTCTCGAACTCTTCCATGCTTACCGTGCGTTTGTCTGATCGTGCAGCAAATAACGCTGCTTCATTAACAAGGTTAGCAAGATCTGCGCCTGAGAAGCCAGGAGTACCACGAGCAAGTAAGGCAGGTTTTACGTCATCACCAAGAGGCACTTTGCGCATGTGTACAATTAGAATTTTTTCACGTCCACGAACATCAGGAAGAGGCACTACAACTTGGCGGTCAAAACGTCCTGGGCGTAATAGGGCAGGGTCAAGTACATCAGGGCGGTTAGTGGCAGCAATTACGATAACGCCTTCTGAACCTTCAAAACCATCCATCTCAACTAATAGTTGGTTAAGTGTTTGCTCACGCTCATCATTACCACCGCCCATGCCAGCGCCACGTTTACGACCTACAGCATCAATTTCATCGATGAAGATAATGCAAGGAGCGTGTTTTTTTGCCTGTTCAAACATATCACGTACGCGTGATGCACCAACACCAACAAACATTTCAACAAAGTCAGAACCAGAGATGCTAAAGAAAGGAACCTTTGCTTCGCCTGCAATTGCTTTTGCGAGTAATGTTTTGCCTGTACCAGGTGATCCTGCTAGTAATACCCCGCGTGGAATTTTTCCACCTAATTTCTGGAATTTACTCGGGTCGCTAAGAAATTCTACCAGCTCATAAACTTCTTCTTTTGCTTCTTCACAGCCAGCAACATCTGCAAAGGTCACTTTGATTTGGTCTTCCGACATCATGCGTGCTTTACTTTTACCAAATGACATGGGGCCGCCTTTACCGCCGCCGCCTTGCATTTGACGCATGATATAAATCCACAAGCCAATAATAAGTAAGAAAGGAATGGTGTTGATGAGAATATCTAACAGTATTGAGCGACCTTCAGGTGGCTCAACTTTAATAGCAACATCGCTTGAGATGAGGTCATCAATCATTTTAGGGTCGTTGATAGGAGCATATGTTTGGAACTTTGCATTAGAGGCTGTTTTACCTGTAATAACTTGTCCACGAATGGTGACTTCGCTAATGCCACTATTTTTTACTTGACCTAAAAAGTCAGAGTAAGAAACATCTGTAGAGCGTGCTACACCTTGATCTTGAAACTTACTGAATACAGCAACTAAGACAAGGGCAATAACAACCCACATTAAAATATTTTTATTTAGATCACTCAACGAACATTCCTCAATGCAGTGCAAATTAGTGTAACTATTAAGACTAATTTTGACTTGGATACAACTGTCGGAATAAAATTATGCATTAATCATAAAGTTTATTGCAGACAATTATATATAATTTGATCATTTTACATGATAAAGCGTGTGACTCAAATTAACCTAGGTCTATATGTGGAAGTTTTTAGCCACGACATAAACTTCTTTACTACGTGCTCGTGATGCTTTAGGTTTTCTTATTTTTACCTGCTTAAAACTACTGCGTACATCACGTAGATACTCATCAGAGCCTTGCCCTTGGAAAAGCTTCACAAGCAGTGAACCACCAGGTTTTAAGACTTCTCTTGCCATTTCTAGCGCTAGTTCGCATAGATATAATGAGCGTGGCAAATCAATGCTTTCCACTCCACTCATATTGGGGGACATATCTGAAATTACAATATCTAACTTTTTATTACTAGACGAGTCTTTGTCTAATACGCTTAGAATTTCATTTAAGACGCTTTCTTCGGTAAAGTCACCTTGGATAAATTCAACAAAGGGCAGGGGGTCTATGTCTAATATGTCACTAGCAATAACACGTCCGTTCTTACCAACCAGTTTAGTCGCATATTGGCTCCAGCCTCCTGGTGCTGCCCCTAAGTCGATAACTTTCATATTGGGCTTGATAAGCTGTTCTCTTATTTGGATTTCTTCCAGCTTATAAACCGCTCTTGAACGATAACCATCTTGCTGTGATTTTTTGACGTACTCATCATCAAAATGTTCCTGTAACCACGCATTACTACTTTTACTTTTTGCCATACCCAGTAGTATAAGTATCTGCGCATAAATAATCTAATGATTTTATGCGGGTACTTACGCCTACCTTCCTATACAATTCAGCCCATGAATAATTTATCAAATAGTCAAAAGAAACAACTCAAAGCCTTAGCGCATTCTTTAAAGCCTGTCGTAGCTGTTGGTCAGCATGGAATGAAGGATAGTATTGATGCTGAGCTATCTATCGCAATTAAACATCATCAATTGATTAAGGTGAAAATAGGTTTGGGTGATCGTGATGCTCGCGATGAGCTTATTCAGCAGATGGCAGAAAAGCATCATGCAATATTAATTCAACGTGTGGGTAATATTGCGGTGCTTTATCGCTTCAATCCTCAAAAAGGGAAGATTGAAGGCTTTAGTTAAATCATTTATTTCTTCATATATTGTGAGTATTTAGGTGCTTCTTCGGTAAATGCTGACTCATAGTTTGTTAGGTTTTCTTCAAGCATTTGTTTGAACTGACCAACAAAATGATCGATGGCATTTTCTTTGTTGGCTTTAAATTGATCTAAGTCTTTTGATCCCGAAGCGACGATAAAAGAACTAAAGCGTGCAGCGCCATAGATAAACGAAGAGCCAACAAGGTTTGAGTCATGCTCTTCTAAAAGCTGGTTGCCTACATCAATGTAGGAGTCTGCAAATTGTTTGAAGAGTTTGTTTGTATCTGCGTCAGTCATTATTAAATATCTCTTGGTTCTTTCTATAGTTAATTAGGGGTTAGCCTTTGTTTGAAGGCCGTCTAATGGGGTCTAAAATGGTATTAACCTGTTCTAAATTGGGGTTCTTCTCGGGGTAATCCAAGGTGTAGTGTAATCCGCGACTTTCTTCGCGTCGCTGTGCTGAGCGTATAATTAAGCGAGCTACTTCTGCAAGATTGCGTAATTCTAGAAGGTCACTTGTAATACGGAAGTTTGTATAATACTCATCAATTTCTTGAAGTAACATCTCTATACGTGTTCTAGCGCGTTCTAAGCGTTTAGTGGTGCGAACTATACCAACATAGTCCCACATGAAACGGCGTACTTCGTCCCAGTTATGATTGATGACAACACGCTCATCAGAGTCTGTTACGCGGCTTTCATCCCACTCGGGGATATCAAAATCAGTCGTATTATTATTTACTTTGTCGATTATGTCTTCCGCACAAAACTGTCCATAAACAATACATTCAAGCAATGAGTTACTTGCCATGCGGTTAGCACCGTGCAGTCCTGTGAAGCTACACTCGCCAATAGCATAGAGATTATCAATGTCAGTTTGCCCTTTATCATCAACAACAATGCCGCCGCAGGTGTAGTGAGCTGCAGGTACAACAGGGACAGGTTCTTTGCTCATGTCGTAGCCAAATTTCTCACAGGTAGCGTAGACATTAGGAAAATGTTCGGTGATGAATTTTTTGGAACGGTGACTAATATCGATAAATACAGAGTCGATACCTAGGCGTTTCATTTCATGGTCGATGGTGCGAGCGACAATATCACGTGGTGCTAACTCTGCGCGAGGATCGTATTTTTCCATAAAGCGCGTGCCATCAGGCAAGAGTAATCGACCACCCTCACCACGAACTGCTTCGGTGATTAAGTAGGATTTAGCATGAGGGTGATAGAGGCAGGTGGGGTGAAACTGCATAAATTCCATATTAGAAATGCGGCAACCCGCACGCCAAGCCATAGCGATACCATCACCACTTGCGCCATCAGGGTTGCTAGTATAAAGATAGACTTTACTAGCTCCACCTGTGGCAAGAATAGTGAATTTGGCTCTAAAAATGGAGATTTTTTTAGTTTTTCGATTAAGAACGTAAGCGCCTAGATTAAGGTTGTTGCGCTGTAGTAACTTGAGCTTTCGTGAGGTGATTAAATCAACGGCGATATGAAACTCAAATAGGGAGATGTTTTCACGTTGTTTTACTTTTTCTAGTAGTGTGGTTTCTATGGCATAACCACTAGCATCCGCTGCGTGAGCGACACGTCGATTAGAGTGCCCACCTTCGCGAGTAAGGTGTAAGCCATCTATATCGTCGCTATCAATATTTTCATCTTTAGTAAACGGTACTCCAGCGTCTAGTAGCCATCTGAGTGCGTCAGGACCTTGGGTAATGACTTTGCGTACAACATCTTTTGAACAAAGTCCTGCGCCCGCATTTAAGGTATCTTCAATGTGTGAGTCGATACTGTCATTTTTGTCAGCAACGGCTGATATTCCACCTTGAGCGTAGACGGTACTACCTTCTGTGAGGGTATCTTTGCTGAGTATTGCAATACTAAAACTCTCAGGAAGGCTCAATGCTAAGCTTAGCCCTGAAGCCCCACTGCCAATGATGAGTACGTCATAACTTGTATTGTTCATTTTATAAAAGCCCCAAGGACTCATTCAGTCTGATAGGTTTTAGTATGAGGTATCTATTGCCTATTAAATGTGAGTCTCTATATTTATGTATACTGCTGGTCAGTTTACCGCCCCTTTCTATAACGTAAAACAATAGAAAACAATTTCATATGGGAGATTTTAATTAGCAGATTAATCTCAGAATGATTTTTGTGATTGTCTGTTTGTTGATGCTGATAGGGGGGGTGTCTGATATTTGACCTGAGCTTACTATATCCTATAATAGATTGTTTGTTATTAATAAAGTAGCATTGTCGTGTTAAGGCGATGGTTTACAAGTTTGAGTAGTATTCAATAATCCCGACCTATGGTAGGTTTGGGTGGTTACATCAGGGAACTATTATTTCTTTTATAGTTCTTATGGATATAAGCCTGTTTGGTTTTTATCCTTTGGTGATTGCCTATGGAGTTTCTGTAAGAGGAGTGTAGTGATACATTCGCTTTGCAGGGTGCTACATAGGGAGTTTTTCAGAGTGGAAGATTAGTATTTAATGACTGATTTTTTATTTCTCTATAAGAGAGCGAATTATATTTTTCACTGAATTTTTATTTGGTGCATGATCGTTTCGCCAAGGAGTTAGGCCCAAATGGGCGTTAAACAAACAGATTTAGAGTTAGTAAGACGTGTTCAAGCAGGTGATAAAAAAGCCTTTGATGTACTGGTATTAAAGTATCAGCAGAAGGTTATCAACCTAGTGAACCGCTACATGCACGATCAAGATTTATCGATGGATGTTGCTCAAGAAGCATTTATTAAAGCATATAGAGGCTTAAAAAACTTCCGTGGCGATAGTGCTTTTTATACATGGTTGTATCGTATTGCGATTAATACGGCAAAGAACCATCTAGTGTCAAAGGCGCGTCGTATGCCAGCAACGGATATTGATGCACAAGAAGCGGAGCAATATGAGGGTGGTTCCGCTCTAAGAACAATTGATACGCCAGAGCATGAATTACTAAAAGAAGAGATTCATCGCACGGTCATGTCTGCTATTGATGCATTGCCAGAAGATTTACGCATGGCGATTACCTTGCGTGAACTGGAAGGGCTAAGCTACGAAGAAATTGCAGTAACTATGGATTGCCCTATTGGTACGGTACGTTCTCGTATTTTTAGAGCAAGAGAAGCGATAGAGAAAGAACTAAAACCATTAGTCAGATGAGTCGAGGCTTAGATTCTGATTAATCAGCAAAATATTTAAGGTGGGTATTATGTCAATAACTACAGCAGAGCATCTCTCCGCAGTTCTCGATGGAGAAGCAGGAGATTTTGAGCAAAGGCGTATTTTAGATGAATTGGGTAAAGATGAAAGTTTGCAGTCATCATTATCATGTTATGCCTTAATTGGTGAAACAATGCGAGATGAGAGTCAGGTAAGCATTGCAGGCATGGACTTTTTGAAAGGTATTCATGATGAAATTAATGAAGAGCCTGAATATTCTCATGTGCAAATCATAGAGAAAAAAGCCAGTAATGATGGCGCTTGGGTACGACCTGTTACAGGCTTTGCCGTTGCCGCATCGGTTGCTGCGCTTGCAGTGGTGGGGATGCAGAGTTTTATGTCAGGTAATAATGGCTCTGCATCTTCTTTGGCAGAGAACACGCAGTCGAAGATGACTTCCAGTTTAGTTGCCTCTGCTGATACTTACCGTCATCCTGATAAAAAAACTCAAACACTTTATAAACACTATTTAGACAGTCATGTTCAATATGCATCGACAACTTCAATGATGCCGTCAATTCGTGTTGTTAGCTACAATTCGAATTATTGATGTAGTCTGTATCCGCATAAAAATGACTATTAAAGAGGCTGTATAAATAAAATGAAAACAATAATAAAACCTACTTACTCAATATTCCGAAAAAGTTACTTTGTTGGGGTATTGGCGTGCTTGCCGCTAACTGTATTTGCAGATAATGCAGCTTTTGATTTGTTAAATAAAATGACGCAGTCATTACACGAGACAAGCTATAAAGGTGTTTTAGTCCATGTGAAAAATAACGAAGTGATCACTTTAAAAGTATCACATACGATAGAAAATGGTGAAGAGATAGAGCGAGTAGAGCGCCTCAATAAAAATGGTACACCGTATTCTCGAAAGGTGACTAACTATTCCTTGTCTAAGCTTCCTGAAATTAATAATAAAATGCAGGCGGTCTATTCTTTTGATCTCGGTAATATAAGAAAGGTAGCGTCACGCCCTTGCCAGGTTGTTATTGCTCGTCCTAAAGATAGAATGCGTTATTTACAAAAATATTGTGTAGATACCGAAAGTTCACTGCTGCTAGATTATACGATTATTGATAAAAGCCATAAGCCTATAGAGCAGTTTATGTTCACTAATGTAGAAATAATAGGTGGAAAAAAAGGCTCAGTAGCCGCTAAATCTAGACAACTTAAGCAAAAAACATTAGCAATAGCCGATGTAACGAATGCAAACTGGAGCCTAAAGACGACACCTAAAGGCTTTTCTCTGCGCCAAGCTCCCGTTATGGACAAAGCCCAGAATGGAGTGGAAACCGAACATTATATTTTGACGGATGGATTAAGTTCAGTCTCTATTTTCATCTCTAAAAAAGCATCAAATGCGAAAGAAAGTGGCACGCGCTCAGGTGCATTGAATGTTGTGACCTATTATAAAAATGGTTTCGCAATTACGTTGGTTGGAGAAGTGCCTGTTAAAACATTAAAAGATATTTTTAATAATCTGCAAAAAAAGTAAATCTAAACATGATGATAGAAGAAGCGGGTATAGTTGAACGTGTAGAGGGTGATTATATTTGGGTTAGCCCTGCGGGTTCGGCTGGTGCGTGTGGGGGGTGTAAATCAGCGGGAAGTTGCTCAACTTCTTTTCTAAGTAGCTTATTTCAGGATCGGGCAAGTAAAAGCATTCGCGTAGAAAATACCATTCATGCGCAGCAAAATGATCATGTTGTTTTGGGGATACATCCTCAAGGGCTATTGTCTGGTTCAGTATTAATTTATCTTTTACCCATAGTAGGATTATTTCTAGCTGCAGCTTTAGGAAAAGTATTATCGGGTGAATTGGCTAGTATCGGTTTTGGTTTGTTTGGTTTACTCGTAGGTTTGTTTGTTAGCAAGCTGCTAGCAGCCTCGACAACAATGAAATCTAAATTGCAGCTCATTGCAATTTCAAAATAATACTTGTATCGCATATTTTTTCCCCAGCAGCAACCTACAAGTATTTATTTTTTACAACACCCTATTAAAGAGCTAGCATATTCTAGCTCCCTGAACGGAGCCGAAGGCTACGGGGAAAAAATATTAAACTAGAATTTCCCTGCATAATTTTAGAAACTATTTTCTTGTCTCTAAATTTTATCAAGAATATCCTCAATGCTTATTCCGTCAGGAGTAGTGGTTCCACTATCCGTATTGGCTGCAACATCATTTGAAAAGGAAATTATCTGCTCTACAATTTTTGCTAATGGGGCACGCTGTTGCGCTGAGGCTTGCTGAGCCGCAGATTGCCAGTTACTAGGTAATGGGCTGTTTGCGCCCGACCATGATCCTGTTGCTTGATCTTCAAATGCAGTAATAGCTTGTTCATCGGGGGCGGGTGTCCAAATAAAATCGGGGTGTATGTTTGTACGCCACTCACCACCAATAATTTTTCCTGATGCGTCAATTTCTAAATCATAGAGATAGCGTGCAGTATGAATAGCATCTTTATCAGGATTATCCGTTCTATCTGCGGTAGGAGAGGTTTCAACCATATAATCAAAATCCATTGCGATACCCACAATCTGCTGTGTACGGTTACTTCGATATCTTGAGAAAGGATCATTAGCATAATCATCCAAGTTTATAATGGCATCTGCAAGGTTGCTGGTAGAGCGATCAGTATTTAGATTGATATAACTGTATTCATAGGATAATCCTGGCTGATTCCACACCTCATAATCATAAGTCGCATCGACCACTAGGCTACGTTTGGACACACCAATTTGATTGACCACGGTCATATGCCATGAGCCAGGGTTGGTATCAAAACAATCATCCGATAAATTACGTCCATTACTAGGATCAGTTGCAGGATCTTTATCGTTACAACGCCCACCAATAAAGCGTGATTGAGTGCGAATATTTGCCCATAACAAGGTTGCTAATGATTTGATGTCAGATGGGTAAAAGTCGATAGGCGTACTGCCATCAGGTGTTGTTAAGGTGACTGTTTTGGTGGGGCGGGGAAGCATATAAGCCGCTGGTGCCCATCCATGACAGATTCCCATCCATGTTTCAACTGAGCCAAAACGATCATAATAAGATTTACCTTCTGCCCACATGGCTTGGGTTAGACTACCTGAGTTATCGCCAATAATGGCATCATATTTCTCAGAAGGAGATAAAGCATTGATACGCGCAGAGCTACCACTTTGTAAGATGTCTGCGGCAGAGTTGCTATCAATATAGTCTTTATTTTCCTTCCAGTTACGTGAAGAAGGGTAGTTTTGATCGCTGTATCGATTACCAAGAATACCTTGATAGAGCGCCCAGTAATCATCCGACCAAGGATTTTCGGGAATCTCTGCTTTTAGCAGGTTGGCATCATCCATTGCTTGTAGATTGTTAAACTGAAAATCATCAACCAAGTTAGCGGCATTATCATTCGCTTGAAAGGCAGCTCGTCCTGTTGTTGGATCCTCCACTTCCAATAATGCATTACGCAACTCTTCACGGGCATCTAAATAGCGTTTTGATTCTATATCTTCACTGGAGAAAGCAGTGCCAAAGGCTATGTCATTTTGCTTGACTGTTTTTTCGGGGTGACGATTCATTTCCGCAATGGGGTCATCCTTAAAGGCTTGTAACTGCGCTTGTATTTCTTTCGGGTCTAAATTACTCATTTTCTAACACTCCCTGTTAGTGATTTTATAATTTGTCTTTTTTGTTAGGTGGGTGTGTCTCACACCTTCTTTAAGGCTAGTAGAGAATGAGAGTTTTTGTGTGATTGATGCTGAAATTTAGATAAAAAAGTAGGATGTATAAAGAGATAATATGCAGGGTAATTAATGCTCTTAGGTCTAGCTATAAATGACAGGCAAAAAAAAGCGAACAACCTAAGTTATTCGCTTTCATAGTGGCTTGGAAATACCCCCGTAGACCCAAGCCATGTAGTCTTGCTCCAGCAAACCAGCTCCCCAATCATGGCCGATTTTGTGCAAAGACCCCTGTCTTCAAATGTGAATAGGCTAAATATCTACCATTGAGTGTCATAAATGGCGGAGACATTATTTTTATTAGTACGATCCTATTCATCAATGAAACCACTACCACAAACCCCGTATAAGTGGTTATCACTGAAGACAGGTGAATAATAATAGAAACTTGCTGAATGGATACTTAACCAGTGGGTATTATTTAACCACCAGCAAAAAATGCTTTTAAGTTAATTGTTAATCAATAGTTTACGCTGTTATTCTTTACTTTTTTATTTTGAGTTGAGTGATTGCTGTGTGTAAATTGGTTCAGCTTTGTTCAGTTAGTGCTTAATGCTTTTATCATCAAATTTTCTGCAAACGGTCTGATCAATATTTCATGCAGTGGAATAATATCGTTTAATTTATCGACATACTGGTACTCTTTTTTATCGACCAAAACAATCACTTTAGTAGAAGGTGAGTATTTTTGCAGGGAATATAACATCACATCCAAGTTACTAATATTGACACCTGCATAATTATTGCCATAGCCATAAAAAAACTCAGCCACAATATAATCAGGTGGATGTGTTTTTAGTTGTTTGATGACTTTACGCATGGAGTTAAAACAGTGCTCTTTGATGCTTAGATGCTGGTAGAGCCTCGCAAAATTTGGGTGACGAGATGATTCTATAATCGAGAATAATAGCTTATCTTGTTTAGGCATGAACGTAATTTTCCGCAGTTTTGATCCAACGATCAATTAAGGGCTGAATCCTATCAGGGTATTGCTCAATAATAACTTCGGCAGCGGCTTGAATGCTGGGAAGGAGATGTTGGTCGCGTAATAAATCCGCGATACGAAATTGTAACTCACCTGTTTGTCGTGTGCCAAAGACTTCACCAGGGCCACGGATTTCCAGATCGATACGAGCAATCTCAAAGCCGTCGTTACTATTGCGCAAAGCATCTAAGCGTTTGCGTGCAATTTCAGAAAGAGGTGATTGATACATTAACACACAGCTACTAGCCGCTATGCCTCGTCCAACGCGGCCGCGTAATTGATGTAACTGTGCTAGCCCAAGGCGCTCGGCATTTTCGATAATCATTAGGGAAGCGTTAGGCACATCCACGCCCACTTCGATTACGGTGGTGGCAACTAATAAGTGAAGTTCGCCTGACTTGAAGGATTGCATGGTGGTTTCTTTTTCGACAGCAGACATGCGCCCATGGACCAAGCCAATATTTAGCTCAGGCAGATTCTCTTGTAACAGCTCTAAAGTCTCCTCAGCATTTTGACACTGCAAAGCATCGGATTCTTCAATTAAGGTGCACACCCAGTAAACCTGTGCGCCTTGTTGGCAGACGGCATTAATGCGTTGCACAATATCATCACGACGGGTATTTGGAATCACCACTGTTTTGATGGGAGTACGTCCAGGAGGAAGCTCATCGATGACGGAATAATCCATATCTGCATAGGCGGTCATTGCCAATGTGCGAGGAATTGGAGTTGCCGTCATTACTAACTGATGCGGATAAAGCTCACCCTGTTTGCCTTTCTCGCGCAAGGCCAGACGTTGATGCACTCCAAAGCGGTGTTGCTCATCAATAATTAATAAGCCCAATTTTTTGAATTTGACGCTATCTTGAAACAGAGCATGCGTACCAATCACTAAGTTACTTAAACCTAACGCTATATTTTCGATATTATCACGCCGATCTGCTACTTTTTGCCGTCCAGAAAGTAAACTAACGCGTAGGTCTAACGGCTCAAACCATTGTATAAAACTCTTTAAATGTTGCTCTGCAAGAATCTCGGTAGGAACCATTAGCGCTACTTGATAGCCCGATTCAATAGCAGTAAGTGCCGCAGCTGCCGCAACTAATGTTTTCCCTGAGCCAACATCTCCTTGCACCAAGCGGCTCATTGGCCATGCTTGTTGCATATCCTGCTTTAATTCTTTGATAACGCGCTGTTGCGCACCTGTTAATTCAAAGGGTAGGGTGGTTAATAATTGCTGATATAAGGTATCTTTTGATAGTAGTTTCATGCCTTTAATTTTACGGCTGTATTCACGAAATTTACGCAAACTTAAATGGTGTGCGATTAACTCTTCAAAAATAAGCCGCTGCTGTGCGGGATGGTTGGTACTTAGTAGTTTTGCAACCGAGCTTTTAGGTGTGGGCTGATGCAAAGCAACTAGTGCCTCTGCAAGTGTCATTAGCAGGTATTGCTGGCGTAAGGCTTTGGGGAAAACTTCTTCCAATAAGGAGACGTGTTGTATCGCCTCTGTGGTAAGACGGCGCAGCGTGCGTTGCTGTAAACCTTTGGTGCTAGGATAGGTTGGCGTAAGGCTATCTGCCAGCTCCAAGGGGGTATTTTCATTGATAATTTTATATTCAGGATGGACAATTTCAAGGCTATTATAACCTTGATAGATTTCACCAAAACATCGTAACAATGTGCCTGTTGACAAACTTAGCTTTTGAGCATTGCTAAAATGAAAAAAACGTAAAGTAAGTGAGCCGCCGCTTTCATCAGAAATCTGACAAATCATCATGCGCCGTTGCTTAAATAAAATAGAGCAGTGATCAACCTTACCTTCAACTAACACCTCTTGCCCGTGGCGGATGCTTGAAAGGGAATACACCCGTGTACGATCTTGGTAACGCAGGGGAAGGTGAAACAGTAAATCTTGAATCTTCTCTAAGCCCAGCTTTTCTAAATGAATCGACATTTTTGGGCCAACGCCTTTAATCGTATCGACATTTTTTAACAGAGGATTATCAGATGGCATAGCGTTAGGGTGTTTTTATGATGATTAAAATAATTGTAGATAACAATAGTAGGGATTGAAAGCTTCTACTGCTTAAAAGCTTCTTGCCAAGCAGGATGTTTTTGAATTAAGTGCAAAGCATCCTGTAATAATTCTTTACCAGGGGCTTTGCGATACCATGTTGAAAGCCCTGAGGGGTGAGGCAGAGGGATAATATCGAGCGTTATATCACCTAGTTGTTGTCGGTGTTGTTTGCCGACAATATCAGTTAAGACTTTGAAATCTAGATATTGCTCCATTGCTAATCGACCAATGGGAATTAGTAGTTTGGGCTGAATCAGTTGGTATTCCTGCTGTAGCCAATGTGAGCAAGTTTTTATCTCTTGCTTATTCGGCACTCTATCGCCACCACCCTTTGGGTTTTTGCCAGGGAAACAGCGACACACAGCTGCCATATAAACTTGCTCGCGGTAACTTGCTTCGTCGGTACCAATTGAATTAAACCACTGAAACAAAGTTTTACCTGCGGTCCAACCAAATGGGCGCTGTACCTTGCCCTCGTGTATCCCAGGTGCTTGACCAACACTCATAATGGATGAAGGGGTCGGGTTACCAACAATCACGGGAGGAATCATATCAGGACAGCGTGAACATTGGCTAAGTTGTTGCTGGTGTTGGATGAGCTTGCTTTGAGGCATTGTTGGTACACTCTGATCTTATAATCTTAAAGTGTAGTTTGACATACTTTAAGGGAAATTAACGAGTGTATTTATGTCTTGATTAAGTAGGTGATGGAGCGAGGTTTTGTGGAAAAGGTAGGCGGGGCTTGTAGGGTGAAGATAGAAAGAACACCTTATAACAGGTGTCCTTTCTCTTGTCATTTAAGATTTAGATGCTGTTCTGTACTGTTCAATAACCTTCTTGTATTGTTCTTTGTTTAGTGTGTTGTGAAGCATGCGAGCACATAAACTTTGTATCTCGATAAGGCGGCGGTTAGCGCTCTCTAGTTTAAGCTTAAGTGCATCACGGGTAGCGCGTGGGTCGCGGTTAATTAGCGCTTCACGTAGCTCATTACGCACCGTTATTACTTCTTGTCTAAGCTCTTCTTTTTTAGCGGGGGCTTCTTTCATCCAGTTATCAACGGTCTTACTCTGTTTTTCATCTAAGTTAAGTTCTGTGCGAACTTTCTTAAATGCTGGAATAAGCTCAATTAAAGGTGCTGCAAGTTCAGTAGTTGGAGCTTTTTCTGCAAAAGCTGGGGTAGATATGGCAACAGCGAGCAAAGACGTGATAAGCATTTTTTGAAGTTTCATAATATTTTCCCTTAAAAATCATTTAGTAAATATATATTAGATAACGCTAATATATTGATTGAAAAAACATGCGACAATGCGAATTGTCAATTGGTTGCTATTTTATTTTTGCTGCGATTTTATTCCATACCTCCTCATCTGCAATCTGTATTACTTTCGCTTTCATTCCCAGCCATGCTTGTAAGCCGCCTGAGTGGACAATAGTAATACAGGTTCCTGATATGAATTTCCCATCTTCAATTTGTTGCGTTAATTTTTTACACATCTTACTGCTATAAATAGGATCAAGTAGAATGTTAGTTTGTGCTAAAAAATCGAGAATGAAATTCAGCAGGTCTATATCAAACTTAGCGTAGCCACCAAAATCAGCCGCATGTATAGAATGATTTGTAGTAGCAATTTTATAGCCTAATTGTGTGTTGATAGTGGTGTGTACGCTAGGATCTTTCACCACCAGGTAAGCTTGTACTGATTGCTCGTGTGTAGCACCTGCTACTAACCCTGAAAATGTAGTACCAGTGCCACAAGCTACAGTAATGACATCAGGAACAATGCCATTGATTTCCAGATGGCGCTTGTTTATTTGTTGCATAAGTATCCTGCAACCTTGCAAGGCAAATTTGTTACTTCCGCCCTCAGGAATAATAAATGCTTTAGGGTACTTTGACTGGAGATCTTGCAAATAATCTTCATTGTGGCGACGGCGGTAGGTGCTTCTATCGACAAATACCAGCGTCATTCCAGCTTGCCTAGCGGCACTGAGTGTGGGGTTGCTAGCATACTTTTCTTCGCCACGAATAATGCCAATACTGTCTATGCCCAAGGACTGAGTATATAAAGCTAAAGCATGGATATGATTTGAAAATGCGCCACCAAAACTGAGCGCTTGTGGGTAAGATTGTTGCTGCATATAGTCAATATTTGGTTGTAGCTTATAGAGTTTATTGCCACTGGCTAGAGGGTGGATTTTATCGGCTCTCACCACAGAGAGGGATATACCTGCTTGTTCAGCAACTTCTAGAGTAATTGGGTTAATGGGTAATATAAAATTGCTTAGCATGAGAGAGTTTTTTTATTTGTCGAAAGTAAGGTGCTGTTTTTGTACTATTATCATAAGTCCTATCACATTCTTCGCTTAATTAAAGACTTTCTAGGAGCCTGTCCGAGAATGGAATAAGCTACTGCAAATTCGCCTGATTGCACCTGTTTTATGGTCAAATTCGTTAAAGGGAACAACCATTTTC
>DQSN01000124.1 GCA_015663245.1 Leucothrix mucor | reverse complement strand
TCTTTGCTATCGACAATACCGTCTTTATCGGCATCACCTTCACAGCCAGTCTCACCAACTTTAGTGCCAGCAGGCGTTGTAGGGCATTGATCTTTACTATCAGCAACGCCATCTTTGTCGGCATCGCCTTCACAGCCTGTGTCACCAACCTTGGTGCCAGCAGGTGTTGTAGGGCATTGATCTTTGCTATCGACAACGCCATCTTTGTCGGCATCACCTTCGCAGCCAGTCTCGCCAACTTTAGTGCCAGCAGGCGTTGTAGGGCATTGATCTTTGCTATCAACAACGCCGTCTTTATCGTTATCCTTTTCACAGCCATCTGCTCCGACAGCTGTTCCTGATGCTGTCCCTGGGCATTGGTCTTTACTGTCTGTTACACCATCGCCATCAGTGTCAGCAGGGCAACCTTGCGCATCTACTTGAGTTCCTGCTGGGGTATTTGGACATTTATCAGATGGATTAACCACACTATCTTTATCATCATCTGCAGTGGCATTGCTTAGTGCTAGCTGAAGTTTTTGTGTGTTGGCTTGTAAGGCTGCGAAACTATCGCCTTGAGCTTTTTGATTAAGAGCGCAATTAGCTTCTGTATTAGCAAGTTTGTCTGATAAGCCTGCAAAAGCCTGTATTTTGTGCTGTAGATCATCATTATCTTTTGTTTTAGAAGCAAATTGAGCTTCCAATTCTATAATCCTTTTAGCCAATTGGTCTCTTTCATTCGCGAGACTTTGCATGGTCGCAATATCGCCCTTAATTGTATCTTTAAGTTTAGCGATGAGCGCATCTTTATTTGCTAAGGCTTGTTTTCCCGCTTCTTCTGCTTTGCTTAACTTGTCTTTTAGTTCACCTAGAGCAGGGTCTGGGATAGGTGCAGGTTCTGCTAGTGGTGGCATTGCCAAAGGAGCAGGCATTTCCATCATATAGTAGGGTAATGGAGGTGGCATAAATATAGGTTGCTGAACGGGTGCTTGCATCATAGGAGGTGCAAAGTTGTTCATTGGCATCATCGGAAAAGGTGCAAAGTCTTGCGGAGCCATTGGCATTTGAAAGGGGGTGATGTTTTGCTGAGGCATTTCCATAGGGGGGAATGCATTTTGCATCGGCATCATTGGTGCAGGCATAAGTTCAGGATTAAAGCCCGAATTGAAAGGCATTACTGGCATAGCACCAGTATCCATAGGATAGGGAATAGCTTCCCACATGAAAGGTTGATATTGGTCAACTGTCAGTGGTGGCCAGCAATCAATGCTGGGAGGTGTCTCAGCAATTGCTACTTTGATAGACAGTGCTAGTAAGCTAGTTACTAACAAAGGTTTTATAGCTATTCTCATTCTACGAATCTCCAGAAGAGTCATTATTGTTACTTTCCACCGATTGCAAAATCTCTTCGAGCGGTTGCGATTGTTATAGTGAAGCCCGCTATAACATCTAGAAAGGACATAAAGGTAAGGATTAGGAAGACTGAATTTCCAGCCCAAGGAAATATCATCCATGAAACAAGGAAGCCTACTAGCACAAAAGTCGACAAAGTATGATCGATAATAGAAATACTTGAGGTACGAGTGGCTTTAAATAATTCGACATAAAGCGCGACGATACCCAGCAAGATCATTATATCTCCCCACGTTGGTTTCCAGACCGTACCTGATGGTAGTTGCACGTGTGCTGCCACGTAGTACAACCTTTCGTGTGAAATGCCGACAAGGTGCATTACCCAGTAAGCAAGTAGGAAAAGAACAAAGAGTGGTATAAAGCTTAATGCTTGCATCATGATGAATGAACCCGTCCCTAGGCTAAAAAATATTTCAAGTATAGTCTTTTCGTCTTATTAATTCTCTACTTAAAGCGTGATATTCATTGGTTTTATCACTCTTTTTTAACTTAAGCTGTCTATAAACACTCTTTTCTCTAAAAACTTTGCAAATAATGTCATCGAAATAAGGATGTTTATCTTTATATCAGTCTGTTTAGACTCTACTCACAACATGCTTATTTTTACATCTCTATTTATCGCGGTAGAAATTACAGGAGGAACGGAATTAGTAGTATTTATCTGCTGATAGGAGGGAATTCACTAATTATAAAATCACTTCATACTTTTAACCATGCTTAAGCGTTCCTGAACGCAAGTGAAAACTAAAGGTTACAACTTCATTTTTCACAAAGGGCTGAGGATGCTCCATAAGGAGTCCCAAAAATACTATAAATAATTGATTAAAAAGAAGGGAAGTATGATACATAAAAATATAAAAACCTACAAATGGGCGTATTTGCCTGTAGTCTTGAGCTCGGTTGCAATCTTAGCAACTCAAGTAAATGCTTCACCTAAGCAATATGCTCCAGCACAGCAAGTAAAAAATATTAATTATGATTACGTTGGGAGTGGTTCTAACGTAGGTATTACGATTAGTGATGAGGGTGATACTACTTTTGACGTTAACGCGGTGCTTTCAGAAGATAAAGATAGCGTTACTAGCGGCGGTTTATGGGCTGGTGTCGATCTAAGTGGTGATGACTCAGGCGTTAAATCAGGTGGCGTACGTTTAGATCATAGTTGGGTTGTGCGCGATAAGCATGGCAAAGCAGATCATGTAAACAAAGTTTATGGTGCTTATGATAAAAATAAAGCAAACCATTCAAAAGCAACTGTTGGCTTTGGGCAAGAAACAGAAGGCGGCTTTTGGGAAGGTCATGTTAGCAAAGGCTTGAGTGGTAAAAAGCAAGTGGTTGCAGCGACATCATCTTCTCCACGGGTTTCAGAAAAAGCTTATGACTATGGCGTAGGTGCAAGTGTTGGCACATTTATAGATGAAGCCAATGTGCGTGTTCGCGCAGGTGTTGATTACCAATGGGGTGATGATCAAGGCGCAGGCGAAGAGGAAGCAACATTGCTTGCTATATCAGCAGGTGTAGAGAAATTCTTCCAAGGCACACCACACAGTGTAGGGCTTGATATAAGCACCTCACAAAAAGATGGTGGTTACAAATATAAAGACAGTAATGATAATGGAAGTGTGCGTAGCAACTTAAGTTATCGTTATGACTTTGGTGGAAGTAATGTATTTCAGCCTGATAGACGCTATCGCCGTGTACGTGTAGAGATTCCAGGAAAAGGACGTGCGGCGCGTTATGAGAAACGTCCTGTATATGCTAATAAGACAACGAAAATGCCTGTTTATGGTAACAAAACCGTCAAAGTTCCTTATAAGCAATTAGTTAAAAGCACTATGGAGCTAGAAGGACAAACCTTCTTTAAGCTAAACCGTGCCGATCTAATTCCTTCTGCTCAAGCACGTTTGAAGCAAATTGCAGCGCAGATTCGTAAAAATGGTTATAAAGGCTCTATTCGTATTACAGGTAATACTTGTAAGTTAGGTGATACTGCTTACGATAAGCGTTTATCTGAGCAACGTGCGGCAGCTGTTCGTGCATTCCTAATCAAAGAAGGTTTCAATGCAAACCATTTGGTTGCACGTGGTGTGGGTAAGGCAAATCCTAAGTATCCAACAACACCAGATCAAGACTTTAAAAATCGTCGTGTTGATATTGAATATGTATCTGAGCGTTCAAGCTATAAAACAGGTTTCCGTAATGTTAATAAACGCGTACAAACAGGTACACGTACGGTCACTAAAAAGATCAAAACAGGTTATAAAAACGTAAGAGTTGATAAAGGTGCTCCAGGTACGCCACGTGTAGTATGGAGAACGGAGGTAATCCCAACAGCACCAACATGGATTAAGCGTGCGCTACATAATACGATTAAACATAGTCGTGGTGTTGACACTTATTTGACAACCGCAGGTAGTGCTAACTCTCCAGTAGATACACCTAAAAAGCCTGTTGCAAATAATGATACGGGAACAGTCGTAACGGGTAATCCAGTAACAATCGATGTGCTTGCAAATGATATTGATAATGAAGGCAAGGGTATCACTATTATTGCTGGTAGCTTTACGCAAGGCGTCAAAGGTGGATCAGTTGCTTTAGTTGATGGCAAGTTTGTTTATACGCCAGCATCTGGCTTTGTAGGAACAGATAGCTTCAACTATGCCATTGTCGATGCTAGTGGTGATACCGCAACGGCAACTGTGACCATTACGGTAACAAGCGAAGGAACGGGAAATAATGCAGTTACAGCTCAAAACTTCTCTAAGACAATCAAGACTGGTGAGAACTCTGTTGTTAATGTCTTAGATGGCTCTACGGGCGAAGGTGTTACACGTCAAAGCTTTACACAACCTCAAAATGGAGTGGTAACAAAAGGCTTTAATGCTGATACAGAGTTGGTTTATACGCCTAACGCAGGCTTTACTGGTACTGATACCTTTACTTACACTGTTGTAGATAAGTTTGGTAATACTGCAACGGCAACAGTCACAGTTACTGTCACCGAAGATGGTACTAGCGGAGGTGACGAAGCTCCTGTTGCTAATGATGATAGTGACACAACTAATATGAATGAAGGTACTTGGATTCGGGTTGTAGGGAATGATATTGACAATGAAGGAAACGGTATAGTAGTAACGGCTGTTACCCAAGGCTCGCATGGAACGGTTACTATTGATGGTGAAGACGGTGTAGATTACCAGCCAAATGATGGTTTTGTAGGTACTGATACATTTACTTATACCATTACTGATGGCAGTGGTGATACATCAATGGCTACTGTAACGGTAACTGTAGAAGGTGATGATGCGGGTAATGGTGATGGCAGTTGTTGTACTGTAGGAGTGCCAATCAGTATTGGTACTGGAGGAGATTCCTTCTCAGTATTAGCAGATGGCGATGATCGTACTGTTATTAGTGCTTCATCATCCGCTGGATATATTGAAGTAGAGGATAGTGATTCATCAGAACATACTATCTTCTTTGACCCTGATGGACATGTGGGAACTGCAACAATTACCTACACGCTATCCGATGGTAGTAGTAAAACGGCTTCAATAGAGTGCTACGAAGACTAAGTTTATTTCCTCTATAAGCAAGTAGAGTGATAAACTAGAAAACGCCACAACATTTTTGTTGTGGCGTTTTTGTTTGTGGGATATTGATGTTGCCCACAAACAAAGTTAGTTTTTAAGTATAACGAGACCTTTGTATATGAACCTTTATGATTATAACTCCACCGAATCATTAGCTGAAATGATGCAGGAATTTCAATCAACAGCTGTTGCTGACATCCAGTACTCTATTGAAGCCGAAAGTAGCGAAACTCTTGAAGGACTTCGGCATGTACTCTATACACATCATACGGAAGAGGCTCTATTTAATGCGGTAGAAGTGTCTGATATTGCAAATATGGGTATGCAACTATTTGAGCGTCTCCATTTTAAAGTGCAAAGAGATGAAAAATATTCTCAGTTAATCGATGCCATTATTTTATCCTTTTCCTATTGGGTGGCGCGTAACGACGGGCTGATTCCTCAATTGGATTTTGTGGTCAATACTTTGGCTCGAACTGCTAATGCAATACATGAAAAAACAGCATTACAGTCTTTATATGAGGTAGCGACTTATATTATTGATGCCGTGCCTGAAGATATAAAAAGCAGTTCAAGCTCTCTGGGAGCTAGTGACCCGTGGCGAATATTAGTGATGAATTATTGTATTATTTCAACGCGAACACATACTCCAGAGCTAATGGAGAAGGCCTTTGATGTGCTGCTGAAATATTTTTCTACAGAAGCGCCTGCCTTTTTTCAACAGGGAATGAATGAAATGGAGCGAATAAAGTACCCTTCACAGGTAAAGGCTGTAATAGAGCGTTATTCTCAGAAATATGCGGCTCATTGATAACAAGCATTCAAGTCGAAGGGATAGTGAAAGCAAGGCGTGATTGAGTTGTCAGCAGTTAATATTCAACTTTGCTTAGGACTCAGGATTAAATAAGATACGGAACTTGACGTAGAATTTTTGTTTCAGATTGCATGATCTCAAAACTTAGCTGAGCTTTAGCGAAACTTAGAAGCTTCAGCAGGCGCCTAGTTGTTCTACGCAACGATTTGAGATCATTTAATCTGGAGCAAAAAGGCAAGTTTAAGTTTCGTAAGTTATTTACTTCTGAGTCCTTAACGCCCAGCTTCATCATCCCAAAGAATTTTATGTAACTGTAATTGATAACGAACGGGTAGCTTGTCTTCTAAAATCCAATCAGCTAAGTCACGGTGATCAATCTCACCAAAGCTAGGCGATACCAGTATCTCGCAACAATGGTATAAATCATGTGCATCAGCGATGGTTTTCATCCAGTTATAGTCATCACGATCACAAATAACAAATTTTATTTGATCGTTGGGTTTGAGGTATTGTAGGTTTGACCAAAGGTTTTTATCTGCTTCACCAGAAGCTGGAGTTTTAAGATCCATTACCTGACAGACACGCTCATCAACGCCAACTAAAGAAAGAGCGCCACTCGTTTCTAATGAAACCTCATAGCCTTCATCACAAAGTAGTTTTAGTAATATTAAACACTCTTTTTGTGCTAAAGGTTCTCCGCCTGTAACGGTAACATATTGGGCTTTATGAGATTTAACCGTTGCTAAAATATGATGTAGTTCAATTTTTTCACCACCTGTGAATGCATATTCAGTGTCGCAATAATGGCAGCGCAGTGGGCAACCTGTTAGGCGTATAAAAACAGTGGGTAGACCCGCAGTTCGAGTCTCTCCTTGCAAGGAGTAAAATATTTCTGTGATTTGTAATGTTGGCATAGGTATATTTTTATGGGAGTGATGAAGATCTAGGAGCCTGTCCGAGAACTAAGAAGCTACTGCAAATCCCATAAACCTCATAATCTGAGCTTATTGAAATCGTTAAATAGCCCTGCTATTCGCC
>DQSN01000207.1 GCA_015663245.1 Leucothrix mucor | reverse complement strand
CTCTTCTCGTACCCAAACTCCCGTTTGGGAATGCCGTTGGGAAATTCAATTTCCCGTCAGGTGATAGCTTAGAAATGGAATTTGGTAACGAGACTAAACGAGGAAGTATTGTATGTTGATCATACTCAACGATCCTGAGGCAAAACCACCTTGATAGAGGATGAAAAAGCAGTAATCTCTTGTTGGGTAAACTTGCTATGAATACGGATGGTAGAAGCTGGCTGATAGATCAAGCTCGTCCCCTCGCGATAGTCTGCTTTAGGGCGAACAGGTCTTGGTGCAAAACCTCCGCCACAATTCGGACAGACATTTTTTAGGATATTATCCACACAGCTTTTACAATAGGTGCATTCGTAAGTACAAATACAAGCATCAGTAGCATCAGCAGGTAGGTCTTTATCGCAAAATTCACAGTTTGGTCGAAGCTCTAGCATTTACAATCCTTCCCTTAATCAATCGACTACAAAAAGTGTTGCACCAGTGGTCGTTGATGATCTATGTGGCTCGGCATTATCCGCAACTTGATAACTCATCCCTGCTTTAAGCACGAACTTTCTACCATCTTCTAGCTCCGTATGCAGCTCACCTTCAAGACAAAACAGGATATGACCTTTTTCACACCAGTGATCTGCTAAATAACCTGCACTGTATTCCACCATTCTGACACGAATATCATCAAACTGCTGAGTGCGCCAAAGTGCTACGCCCTGCTCTCCTTGGTGTTTGGTAGGCTCTATTGTTGACCAGTCTGTTGTGCCAAAAGGAATATTTGATAACTTCATCTTGCTAGCTCCGCGCTTTAAATTTATTACCTTTAGGCTCTATACCACCCATATTTGAAAATTCAGGTGCTATATCAAAATAAACCGTACTACTTGCAGAGAAACGTATTTCAGCATCTGTATTGCTTTGTTTCCAAGCTTTCGCATCAGGTGCTAGCCATTGATTACGGGTACGCCCCATTTTTTCTTCCTTGCCCTCTTCCCATGTACTTAAACGATTATCGTAGTTTTTCTTAACCCATTTTCGCAATTCTCGATAGATATTATTAGCACGAGTGCTGTCTTTACAACCATCATCTAAACCACCTGAATTAATGTTAAGTCTACCAACGAACAAGGTATGACCACTTTGCTCTGATGCTTGAAAAGTAAGTTCACAATCACCCACGATTAAGCGTTGATTATCTTCGATAGCATCAACATGGTTTTTAGCAAAGTTAAGAAATGCCTCCGCATCGGAAGGTAACATCAATAATTGGAGTTCTGCTTTCATAAATAATCTTGAAGAAATATTGAGGGAAGAATTATTACCTTCCGTTTGATTGAAAACTGCCTAGTCTAGCCTAGGCCTCCTATTGTGGAGACCTAGGTTTATGATGACAGATAATAAAAAATCAGGCTAGTACAGCACTCGCACCCTTCGACTCCGCTCAGGAAGCCAGCTCCCTGAGCGGAGTCGAAGGGCGCTGACTACGGGAAAATTAGCTGATACTTAAAAAGCTCATATCAATCGTTGCTGTGCAAATCATCATTCAAACCACCCCATAAACCTGGTTTGATAACAATTGCTTCAATCGCACCCGTCTGGCTGTGGCGGCGATATAACAAACCCGACTTACCTGATAGCTCGCGCGCAGAAACAATATCACCTTCTGGCGTTTTAACTTTAGAGCCAGCGGTTAAATACAAACCAGACTCAACAATACACTCATCGCCTAAAGAAATACCTAAACCCGCATTAGCACCTAATAAACTTCTCTCACCAATAGAAATCACCTGCTTTCCACCACCTGAAAGTGTCCCCATAATAGAAGCACCACCGCCAATATCAGAGCCATCAGCAACCACAACCCCTGCACTAATGCGTCCTTCGACCATCGAGTTACCCAAAGTACCTGCATTGAAATTAACAAAACCCTCGTGCATAACCGTAGTTCCAGAAGCAATATGCGCCCCTAGTCTAATACGATCAGCGTTACCAATTCTTACACCTTCTGGAACCACATAATCTGTCATGCGCGGGAATTTATCAATAGACGTTACATTCAGCTGAACATTCTCCTCGGCGATCAATCCTACCAGCTCCTCTACCCTCGACGGTAAAACAGGACCAGCCGAAGTCCATGCGACATTGGGCAATAAACCAAACATACCCTCAAGGTTGATTCCATGAGGCTTCACCGCACATTCCGACAATAGATGTAGCCTTAGGTACACATCTTCCGTTGTCTCAGGAGCAGTATCAATATCAATTTCGACTTCAATAAAATCACTTTTGATAAGACCAACTTTCTGCGCCAAACAACTTCTAGCAATCTCTTTATTTGAACGAGGAAACCACGTATCAATCGTCTTGCCACTTGCTACGTCAATATATCGGTGTCCGATGCGTTTAACAGTCATGTTTATTCCTTAAAATTTAGGGTGATAATTATTCTATGGGAGAAGGAGTTTATAGTGTCCGCTTGATGAGATCAATTTAGCTTTAATAGACTAATGCCACATTTAAAGTGTCTTTAAAAACATATCCCGACTATAGTCTTAGGCTCTGTTGACATTTAATGATTACCTCCCTCTTTTTGCCGCTTTCTCCTTCTCTCTGCGTTAAAAAGAACCGCATAGCCCTGCTATACACCTGTTTTTTGCCTTGATAGAAGAAAAAACCGACTTAAAAGTGAAAATATAAGCAAATATCAACAGAACCTAAAAAGGATGCTTTTTATTAAGGAAAACTCATGACCCAACGTACTATTTTAATCATCGCCTCCAACCCTATCGATACCGCACGTATACAGCTAGACAAAGAAATTAAAGCCATTCAAGATATATTACGCTCAAGCGATAAGCAGCAACAATTTAACCTTGAGATAGAAACAGCGGCAACCTTCAAATCTATTTTTGACGCACTCTTACGCCACAAGCCTGAAATAGTACACTTTAGTGGGCATGGTGATGGTGAAAAGGGTTTATGTTTAGAAGGTGATAACGGCAAAAGGCAGTTATTAAGCACAGAGTCACTCGCGGAGATTTTCAAGCTATCGCAAGATTTTGTTAAATGCGTTGTGCTCAATGCCTGCTATTCCAAAGTACAAGCAAACGCCATACTTCCTTATGTTGATTGCGTGATTGGCATGACCGATAAAATAGCGGATGAAACAGCCATTGAGTTTGCCGAATCCTATTACCGTAGCCTTGGTTTAGGGGAAGATTTTAGCCGTGCTTTTAAATGGGCAAAGGTTTCAATCAAAGCCAGTAATTTACCCACTAATGAAGTCCCTACACTTCAAGAAAACACACGTAGCCTTGTACTTGACGAGTCTCAAGACGGCTCACCTAAAAAACCTCCCAGCATAACAAAAGAAAAAATAACACCCTACTCCCCTTTTCTGGTGATTCCCACCGCTTCAAAAACATCAATCACAGCCGACAAACATTATTTTGAAATTCAATATCATCTCGATGCCCACTGGGGATTAGTTAGCCTGCCGCGCATAACAACAAGCAGCGAGCTACAACACGCCCTAGCGATCGAAGCACCTAATTTTATTTACCTCTACGCCTCCACCAAACAGGGAGAGATTCACTTAGATGATAGCGCACAAGGGAGTATTTTAGATTTATCAGAACTTGCAGACTGGCTAAAAAAAGAGGGCTTACGCCCCATACTCATCCTCGTTTTAGTTGGCAAAGCATCCCTCTTAACCATTCCTAACGCGCTCAAACAACAATGCCGTTTCATCTGGTGCTTGAGCACTGCATTTCCCTCACGCATCAATAAACTCAGCAATCACATTATAAAAATCATTGAGCAAGTCCCGCAACAAGCGGATACAGATTTTATTAGCTTGATTGAATCACTCAAAGACGAAAACCGTGATACCGAAAGCCAAATTTATCACTCTGGCGAGGTATTTACACTCGCTGTTGATCCTCAATCGCAACGCAAACAACAACAGTTTCGTGCCGCACTTTTACGAATTATGCTGGGCAGAACAGAGCTAAAAAGCACCATCGAGTCAGCCATCCGCAAACATCTAGGGCAAGCAGGCGTACTTACCTACGCCGTCACAGGAACCAAGCTCTCCTGCGTGTTCGATTTACCCTATCAAATAGAACACTGGATGAAACCCCAGCTGATGAGTAACCAAGGTGTGATCATCATTAATCACCCATTACACTTATACCTCCATGCGGATCAAGACGAAGACGACATGAAAGAACACCTTTATGATGTAATCGACCAAGCCATTCAGCATAATAGTGACGACCTTGAGGCAACTATCGAGCAACAACTACGCGCTAAAGGCAGCGCAGGTCAAGACTGTGGCATGGTGTTTCATTGGAATATTGTGATTGACGATGGCGTAACAGCAAAGGAATTAGCACAATGGCTAGAGATTTGGCATAACATTAGTGATGATGACTTTGGACATATAAACCTGCCAAACACCGCCTTGGTTCATGCCCTTTGCTTTCAAGTTTCTACCCCCGACAATGCCGAAAAAATTCATAAACAAGCTTTAAGCTTTATTCGTACCACCGTCGCAAAATCATCTGCCAAAAAAGCCTTGCGTATAAGGCATATACTTGGTGCACTACAAGAAGATGATATTGATGAATTTTTTATGGACGAAAATAATGCCCACTGGCGAAAACACTTTCGTTTTGATGACCACCAGATTGACCCTGCCGAACTAGCCGAGTGGGTCTGCGAACAAACAGGTGGTGAGTTTGATAAAGTAGTGAATAAACTATGGGAAGAGCAAAGAGATAACTACCGCCATTATTTAAGCACCATAGGATAAAAATAATTGTAGGGTGTCGCTGTGCGCACCTTATCGAAAGTTCAGGTGCGCACAGCGACACCCTACTGATTAAAGAGTTTACAAGGATCAATCTATGACACCCCCATTTGAAATTGTAAAGCACATTAAAGACTGGAAAAACCACGACCAGCAACGCGATAAAACGCTATTAGCACTCAAAGCAGGAGAAGCACTTGCCAAACGACGCAAACTAAAAGATGCCGCAGAACGGTTTTGTCCCTCCGCGCCATTATTAGATGCGATTAATGCCGCGCTAGTAACACGCACACCCTTATTACTCACAGGTGAAGCAGGCACAGGGAAAACACAAGTCGCTTGGTATCTAAAACGCTACTTTGATATTGAATTATTTGAGTATCAGGTTAATTCCAATAGCCAAGCCAAAGACATGCGTTATGACTTTGATGCCGTTGCCTACTTGCGCGATGCTTATTTAACACAAAATGCTGCGGGGGATAATGCAGAATCAAATACCAATAATCATCACGACCGCCGAACTGATCCGCGCTATTTAAAAAAACGTGCCTTATGGGAAGCCTATGATACTACCGAACCCTGCATATTACTCATTGATGAAGTAGACAAAGCCCCGCGAGACTTTCCTAACGACCTGCTTCAAGAGTTAGATCAAAACCGTTTTGAGCATCCTTTTAATCACGGCGAACACGTCGAATGCAAAGGGTCGCCACCGATTACGATTATTACCAGTAATGGAGAGCGTCGCCTACCCGATGCCTTTTTGCGCCGTTGTATGGTGCATCATATCGAGCTAGATAAAACTCTACTCAAAGAAATACTCAATGCTTGGGATTGCCAATTTCCCAATTTAAAACAAGATGAACGTGACGAAGCACTCATCATTTTTAAAGAGATTCGTACACTGCGCCAATTGAGCAAAAAGCCAGGAACCGCAGAACTACTGCTTTGGTTAAGCGTATTGTCGGCACAAGAAATCACCTACACACAGCTAAAAAGTAGAAAGCATATTCCTGCACTAGAGTGTTTGATAAAAGACCAAGACGATAAGCAACAAGTTAAAGCGCATTATGACAGCAGCTCCTAATCTTAGCGTTTTACTCGAACAATTTCGTTTACAAGGTATTCCTGTCGGGACGCTAGAATACGCTCGCCTGCAAACTATTTTTGCCAGTCAGCCCAACTTATCGCGTGAAGCCTTTAATAATCTCCTTTGTACGGTCTTAGCAAAGGATGATTATCAGCGTCAAAAAATAAGTCGTATTTTTTATAAACTGGTTCCTCTTGAGCTAGAAGATGAACAAAGTGATGTAGTAGGAGAAATACCCCCTGCAAAAAAGCCAGACCAACAAACACCCACAGAAGACAATACAACAGAAAAACCAAGCCAACCGAAAAAAAACACCAGCAATTTATTTGTTTTAGGTGGCTTAATGACGGCTTTAATTATCGCAATCTTTATTTACATCCTCAGCGCACAAGATACACCAGCAACCTCGAACATCATTGCTAAAAAATCATATGATTCAACCATAAAACCCAGCGAAAAAACGGATAACAAAAAGAACACAAAAGCCGATTTAAGCTTAATTCCTTACCTGCCCGTTTGGAGAGTGGAATCGATAAAAGTCACCAACCGCCCTGTCTCCCAAGAACTGATATTACCATTACTGCTATTTTTCAGTAGCGCGATGGGCTTTTTATGGCTGTTAAATAAAGCCCGTGAAAAAACACGCCAGCGCGCCCCTACCGTTATTCCTTTTAATCAAAAGTCTCGTAGTCGTTACCGTTCCACTGCCGTTAAACATTTATCACCCTATCAACTATTAAATGCAAAAGACCGTTTTAGAATGGCATGGGGTGTTAGCCATTATTTAAGTGATGAAAACACACAACAGATTGATATAGAACGCAGTGTGCAAGACAGCGCACAACAAGGATTACCCGCACTGCATTTTAAACAAGCAAAACACGAGCGAGAAGTGTGGCTATGGCAAGACAGAGCCAGCAATAGCCCCCTACAAGAACGCCTGAGCAGTGAAATTAAGCAAACACTGGCTAGCCTTAATGTCCCGCTTAAACAAGGCTACTTTAATCACTTGCCTGAGCGTGTAGCCGATGAACTGGGCAAGCAACAAAGTGCCATCAACAAGGCATTACCACAGCATCAACCACTCGTTATCGTCTGCTTAACGACCGAAAATGTTAATGAATGCTATAGCCGCTTACCGAGTGAAACCGCGCAAGTCTTCCAGTATTTAAAACAATGGTCACATTTGGCGATTGTTGACTGTAGCGATAAAATTAGCTCACTAAAAACCACCGTCGAAGAACATCAACTTCAATATTTACTACCCCAACAAGTGACACAGTGGTTTGCAACTCAAGGACAAAGCCAGCAATACGAGGTACAAAGTTGCCCGATGAGTGAAGTCTCTCGCTGGGCAAGTGCTTGTGCCTTAATTCAACGCCCTGTGACACAAGATGAAGCTTATGCATTACATCAGGCGATGGCTTTGGATTGTGCATGGCAGTACCAGAAATTAAGTAGCTATGGCGACAAATTAACAAATGCTTATGATTTTCGCCCACAACAAATCAACTTACTCAATCGGCTGTTACCTACTGACTACGACGTTGCTACCAACTTTTGGTTACAACGCCTAAATCATATTGATAAAGAAAAAGAAAGCGATCCTCACTGGAAAAATAGTCGCGCCCGTTTGAGCAATATTAAATTAGCCAAACAATTATTACAGCTATGGAAACAAGAAAATCCCGATACAATAAAAGCAAGCTGCGACACACTTAACAGCCTGCATAATATTAAAAAAATAAAACATAACGTAGAGCAAAGCCTTGGGCAGTACAGTTGTGAAAACTTCCCTTCAAACAGTCAAAGCAATGCACTACAAAACACGCAACAAAGCCCACAAGAAACGGTACACAAAAATACACCCTACATTCATCTACCCTTCGACTGGCACGACTTAGAAGCACAAAGCCAGCAACAACTACTAGCCAGTGGTTTTGGCGGGCAAACAAAAACACTTGCCTTACAGTGGGACAATGCCACTCGCTTGATATTAAGTAGCTTGGCAGGCTTATTATTGTTTAGCTTGGGCTGCGCAATGACTAGCCTAATACCACAAGCAGCCCACTTTAAAACCAGCATCGACTCTGCACAGCCAAAGCACGGTATATATGCCATTGATGAGCATGGAAAACCTTATATCGGCACCAACAAAGGACACCTTGCTGTTAGCAAAGCGTTAAAAAATGTTCATTTAGAAGAAAATCAAACCGCACATATTACATGGCAACGTGAGATAAAACCTGCCCAAGAAAAGTTTAATCATAATGCTAAAAAAGCTGAGCTATGGCGGCTAGGAACACGTCAAATACCACTAAAGCGCGACAATGACATCGTCTCGTCATTGGTCTTTATTAAAGAAGAACCAACAGACCCTGCGGCACGCGAATTAGCCGCTTTATTATTAGACAGTGGCACAGCAGATCAGGTACTTATCACAAAATATTTAGCAAAATACCAAACCAAGTTTAAAAACTGGAGTCACCTGCCTAAAGCGAAAGAGGGCAAAGAAAACAAACAACAAACCCAGCGTTTATATATTCATGTCAATAAAGAAGCACTCGCCTATCAAAAAGATTATACACGGCATTTAGCCTATTTTACTGGCTCCGCAGCGCAGTTATTAAACCAGCTAAAAAACAAACCCGCAGGCGTTATTAACGATCTTGCCACCGTGGGATTTAAAGTACTTGCTAATGGAGCACCCTATTTTTCAAATTTAGACCGTAATGAGCAAAGCCCAATAAAACTCGCTAATGGCATACAGCTCATGCCAATACCAGCAGGACAATTTGAAATGGGCAGTAATAATGGAGAGAGTGATGAAAAACCTATCCATACCGTCACGATTGCCAAACCTTTTGGAATGAGTCAAACAGAAATCACCTTTGCACAATATGATGCTTATGCCGAAGCGACAGGCAACACCAAACCAAAAGATTCAAATTGGGGGCGCAAAACACGACCTGTTATCAATGTAAGCTGGGATGATGCACAAGGCTATGTGAAATGGCTAAGCGATACGAATCAGCAAGGACTACAATGTCGTTTACCAACCGAAGCAGAGTGGGAATATGCGGCACGGGCAGATACAACAACCGAACATTATTGGGGCGATAAAAATGGTCATGACTATGCTAATTATGATGGGACAGAAGGTGCGGATAAATGGGGGAATGAAACCG
>DQSN01000069.1 GCA_015663245.1 Leucothrix mucor | reverse complement strand
CTAACATGAAATTACAAATAACAACATTTGTCGCCACTACATTAATCGCTTTATCAGGAACTGCATCCGCAAATTGGTGGGATGGCTGGAATACTGGAAATGGTCAAACTAATACGCAAGGAAGTACCCAAGGTAATGCAACAGGAACCGCCCAAGGAAATGGGCAAGGCTCAGGAAATGCAACAGGTTGGGGCACGGGAAAAGGTGATGCTGATGGAGAAGTTGACTTCTCCATTAACTTCAAAGGCAAAGGTCGTACCAACATGGATACTGCTATGTCAGGAAACGGCAAAGGCAATGTAGCGGGAGATGCACAAGGTAATGGTGCTAGCAACGCTCAAGGCAGTGGTAACAGCTTTATCAATGGAACAGGTTCAAATCAAAACAATGGTTATGGATCAAGCTTCCCTTTTGGCAATAACAATAATTTCTTTGGAAATAATAATTACCCTAGAGGCTATGGTGCCCCTATGGGAAATCAAATGCCCTATATGATGTATCGTCCTGTACCCATGCAAATGCCAACCATACAAGCCCCTACAATGATGCCAAGGATGTACGGCTATCCTATGCCAATGGGACAAAATCAAGCCATGCAGCAACGACCCAACGTCAATAGCATGCAAAGCCGTATAGAAGAACAACGTAAACAATACGATGCCTTCGTTAAAAAAATGCAAGCGCAACAAAAAGCAATGATGGAGCAGTCTGCTAGACAACAAACGCCTGCGCCAGCGGCAACAACTACACCTGCTGCTGCTGCGACTACAACTCCCGTACAAAAATAAATATTTAGGATAGGTATCCAAACCCTATAAAAGCCACTTCAGTGTCAACTGGAGTGGCTTTTTTTCATACCCTGCCCATTTTTTATTCTTCTGTAGCAGCAAGCTTCACTTAAACTCATCGTTCCGCGTTGAAATTGCTACTTTCATCTATAGATAAGATTTTCTCTTTTAAGCTCTATGACAGTATCACTTGATATTGGACATACAGAACACTACTGGAGAATAATAATGAATATTGGTGATACCTACCAAAATCCCAGCTCAAAGCATCAAAGATACAGCCAAGTAGACCTATTCTCTACAGAGGGACGCATTGGACCTTTACGCTACTTTTTTTATTCCTTAGTTCTACCTTTTTTAGTTTTTTGGGTACTTGCAGCCTTAGCAGGGTTCGCAGGGCAGTTTGGACAAGTTGGCAAAATATTTGGCTATATCATTCTTGCTGCGGCAATCGGTTCTGCTCTTATTTTATTGTTCCAATTAACCGTACAGCGTTGCCACGATTTCAACGTCAATGGTTGGCTAGCAACACTTATCTTAATCCCCTTTGGTAGCTTTATTTTTTGGTTGATACCTGGTAGCAGAAATATCAACCGCTATGGCGAACCACCAGAACCGACTTCAAAATGGGTAAAAATAGGCGCTTTTTTATTATTCACCTCTCTTATTGCAGCCTTTACTTACTGGTTTTTAAACTTTAGTAGTTCTATAGACTTATTAGGGAAAATGCCAAATATTGAAATGTCAGAGTTAAATTTAAAGTCATAGTAGTGTATTGCTCTCACAAGCTACTTAGGACAAAAAATAACCTCTAGCCCTCATTAAAACAGTCGATTCAGCTTAAACTTAAAAATAAATTATGGATAAATTGTTAAATATCCTTGTCTGATAAATTTTGGCATATAATATGCCACCTATTTAGGGAACAATCTTTCTAGTAGTATTTATTCGCACCATCCACGCTGTTCAGAAAAAAAACTTCCTAAACAGAGTCGAAAGCTACGGGTAAAATTAAAAAGATCACCTCCCTTAGATCCATTTATCAGACTGACTAAGGCGAAATGAAACAATTTATCCTCACCATTCTACTCATTGCTGGCACAATTATGGCCGCAATGCACTTGATACAAACTAAGCCAGAGCCAAAGAAAAAAGAACGTAAAATCATACTTCCTGTTGTCGAGGTATCACAGCCCAAACAACAACAGTATAAGATTATGATTCACACTGCTGGTACAGTTGAAGCGCACTCAAAAACAAGTATTGTCAGTGAGGTTGCAGGAAAAATTACTTATATTTCTGCAAACTTTGAAGAAGGTAGATATTTTAATAAAGGCGAAAGCCTACTTAAGATTAACGATAGCAACTACCGTAATGCTATCGCGATAATACAAGCTGAAATCAAACAAAAACAACTCGCATTGCAAGATAGTAAAAATCAAACATCCCTATCATCGAACCAATGGAAGCTATATAGCAAAAGCCGTCAAGACAGTGAGCTAGCGGCTTTGAAAATTAAAACGGCAAGCTCCTCTTCCGTTTTACATGCCGCTAATCTGCGTTTAAAACAAGCGAAAATGGATCTTGCAAACACAAATATCATAGCCCCCTATGCAGGACGCGTCTTATCTCGCGAAGCAGGAATAGGTCAATATGTCGGACCTGGTGCTAAACTTGGCACTGTTTACTCGACAGATTACGTCGAGGTACGCTTACCGCTTACTCTTGATCAATATGACCTACTTGATCTGCCCGAGAATTATCGAAACTCAAAAAAGACTAACAAAATAAAACTCCCTGAAGTTGTGTTTTACACAAAGTCTGACACCAAGAAAAAGCAATGGAAAGGACGCATTGTACGTAGCAGTCCTATTATGGATGAGCGCACACGACAAATATCGGTCATTGCTCGTATTGATGACCCTTTCAAGCAACCTAAAAATGGTCAGTCTATTGTAAAAATCGGACAGTTTTTACAGGCCGAAATTAAAACAAAAACCTTGAGCAATGTATTTATTATTCCTAATCGTTCCGTGCGTCAAAACAAAGAGGTGTTACTTTTTAAAGATGGCACGGTACAAATCCACGCTATTACACCACTTTATTCGGCGGGCGATAATGTAATTATTAGTGCTAGTAGCTTGCCTCAAAACCCCAGCATTATCACCACCCCAATGGCAAAAGCAAAGACAGGCACCAAAGTTAAACTTTTTAAAAGCAAACAAGCCATGACTAATAAAAGGGATGAACAATAATGCATTCAATGATCGCATGGTTCGCTCGAAATCACGTAGCAGCAAACTTATTAATGATTGCCACACTGGCGGCGGGAATTTACTCGATATTTTTCCGCATTCCTTTAGAAGTATTCCCTGCCTTTGAGTTGGATGTAATCACCGTTACTGCCAGCTACCCAGGTGCTGCACCCAATGAAGTTGAGGAAGGCGTTATTCTTCATATTGAAGAAAGTTTAGCTAACTTAGCTGATATTAAGCACATCACCTCTGGTGCATTTGAAGGTCGGGCAAGTGTAACGGTAGAAATCAAAAAAGATTATGATCTTGATAAATCACTCAATGAAATAAAAAGCCGTGTCGATGCGATTACTGTTTTCCCCGAGGATGTCGAAAGACCTATCGTTAGTACCCAAACCCGTACCAGAGAAAATATTAATCTCGTGGTTTCAGGTGAGTTAAGTGAACGAGAACTGCATGAATATACCACCCTTATTCGAGATGAAGTCAGCCAGCTTTCTGGGATTACACAAACATCTATTGCAGGTTTACGACCTTATGAAATCTCGATTAATATCTCCGAACAAGTATTGCGCCGCTATGGTCTAACCCTTGCCTCCATATCGCAAGCCATTAAAGCCTCTTCGCGAGATATACCCGCAGGCATATTAAAAACCAATGCGGGTGAAATTCGTGTCCGCACTTTAGGACAATCCTATACCAAAGCAGACTTTGCAAAAATCAGTATCCTTAAAAATGCAGATGGTACACAAGTACGCCTAGGCGATATTGCCAATATCAAAGATCACTTTTCAGAAGTACCGCTCTATGCAATGTTTGATGATCAACACAGCGGTATTATCGAAATTTACCGAGTAGGCGATCAAAGCGCGCTTAAAATATCAGAAACAATTAAAAAATATATCAGCGAAAGAAATGATACATTGCCCGCCAATGTCACCCTATCCTACTGGAAAGACAATGCGAAAATTGTTAAAGCACGCTTACAAACACTAACCACAAGCGCCTTTCAAGGCATGATATTAATCTTCTTACTACTGTCTTTATTCTTACGACCTACCGTGGCAGTTTGGGTTAGCCTCGGCATTCCCATTAGCTTTATGGGAGCCATGTCAATTTTGCCGAGCCTTGGCGTCACCTTAAACCTTATCAGTTTATTTGCTTTTATCGTGGTGCTAGGAATAGTTGTTGATGATGCCATTGTGACGGGTGAGAATATTTACTCACACATAAAAAAAGGCACCGACCCACAAAAAGCCGCCATTATCGGCACACAAGAAATATCGATCCCCGTCACCTTCGGCATTCTCACCACCGTCGCCGCCTTCACACCACTCTTGATGATTGCAGGCGTGCGTGGACAGATATTCGCCCAAATCCCCAAAGTCATCATTCCTGTCTTACTGTTCTCATTAATAGAATCTAAACTCATCCTACCTGCACATATGAGAAACATCAGACCAAGAAATATTGCCAATGGCGGTATGGGATTACTGACACGCGTACAACAAAGTGTCGCTAGAGGTTTAGAACTATTTATAGAAAAAATATACCAACCTTTTTTAGAGCTAGTGATTAGAGCGCGTTACTTTACCCTCACTTTCTTTATTGCCATGTTAGTGTTATCCATTTTACTGGTCAGCACGGGTCGGTTTCATTTTACTTTTTTTCCTCGTGTACAAAGCGAATTTGGACGCGTCAACATCATCATGCCTGAGGGTACACCACAACATATCACCATCAAGCACGTTGAACACATACAAAAACAACTTAAAACATTACAAGATAAATACCGTGAGCCTACAGGCGAAAGTATCATTCAACACATCTTAGTCACCGTAGGTAGCACAGGTGGAAGCCGTAAGAGCCTAGCGCAAGGAGCTTCACATCTAGCAAGAGTTCAGTTTGAAACAATTCCTCCAGAATACCGCACGCTAACCGTCACCAGCTCACAATTAATACGTGAATGGAGAAAATTAATTGGTCCAATCCCTGGCATTAAAGATTTAAGTTTTCGAGCTGAAATTGGTCACGCAGGACAACCGCTAGCAATTCAACTAAAAGGTGATGATTTTAAGGAGTTAGAAGCCGTATCAGCCTTAATAAAAGAAAAACTCGCATCCTTTGATGGCATATTCGATATTACCGACAGCTTAGAAGGTGGCAAAGATGAGGTGCAAATGCGTATCCGTCCCGATGCCGAACTACTTGGTTTAAGCCTCAGTGATATTGGTCAACAGGTGCGTAATGCCATCTATGGCTCCGAAGCACAAAATATTCAACGGGGTCGCGAGAGTGTCAAAGTAATCGTGCGACTGCCTGAAAATGAAAGGCATTCCTTGAGTGATTTAAGCAAGCTACGCATCCGCACACAAAACGGCTCAGAAATTCCGCTGCTAGAAGCCGTCGATATTACTATCGGACAAGGTTATACACAGATAAAGCGTTACGATAGAAAACGCGTACTCGACGTAAGCGCCGACATCAATAAGAAAGTCGTCAATGCAACCACGGTGATGAAAGAAATAACCGAGTGGATACCTGATATTTTAGCACTCCACCCCAGCGTTAGTTATAGCCAAGAAGGCGAGCAAGGTGAACAAGCAGAAGCTTTTAGAAGCCTAATGGCAGGCTTAGGCTTTGCACTACTCACTATCTACGCCCTCCTCGCGATTCCTTTTCGCTCTTACTCACAGCCTCTAATTGTGATGGCAGTGATTCCGTTTAGCATCATTGGCGCATTAGCAGGACATGCAATCTTAGGTATGACACTAAGTATCAGCAGCCTACTCGGCCTACTGGCACTGACAGGTGTCGTCGTCAATGACTCACTAGTATTAGTCGACTATATCAACCGCAGACGACTCGAAGGTATGGAGATTAAACAAGCCGTATTAATCGCAGGAGGCGCACGCTTTCGACCTATATTACTCACCTCTTTAACCACCTTTGTTGGCCTACTACCCCTGATTTTCGAGAAAAGCACCCAAGCTCAATTTTTGATTCCAATGGCAGTCAGCTTAGGATTTGGAATTTTATTCGCTACTTTTATATGCTTATTATTAGTACCCGTGAGCTATTTGATTTTAGAAGACTTCAAACGTATAAGGATTTTTGGGTAAATATAAAAAAGAATAATAGTTGATCGTGATTCGAGTGCTATCAATAATCAACAATAGAAAGTCTCAAAGCTTTCAAAATAGAATCGATCAAACCTGCCCCCATTGATACCTTCACCTTGTGATTTACTACAGGGACGTAGGAGATAGAGCGATGCAAAAAACCAAAAATGAGTAGCCAAACACCATCGTAATGACTGGAAATAGTGATGATGTTTTATTAAATGTGGGCGAACCATCACGATTGATGATACTAGCATATGGCATACTGTGTAAGCTTTGAGTATAAATTGCAATTCGTGGACAGTATTTACCCACCCTATGGGGCTCATTAAATTAGGTGTATCCACTAGGTGCTTGTCCGAGAATGGTAAGCGTCGCGAAAATTTGGCTGATTAGCGCCTGTTTTGTGATCAAAGGAGGAAAATGGTTGTTCCCTTTAACGAATTTGACCATAAAACAGGTGCAATCAGGCGAATTTGCAGTAGCTTATTCCATTCTCGGACAGCCTCCT
>DQSN01000018.1 GCA_015663245.1 Leucothrix mucor | reverse complement strand
CATAAAAGGAATTTCAAATGAATAAACCACTAATTATAACAACTCTAATATTATCTATTACAGTCGTAGCTTGCGGAGGTGGTAAAGACAATAAATCTACTCCTACACAACAACCTACTCCTGCTCAACCAAGTCCAAGTGCTGCATTTGAAACAACACCAGCCGCACCCAGCAATTTGACTCGAAAGCTAGCAATTGTATATTCAAGTACAAGCGAGAAAAATTTTTGGACACCTAAAGCCTATTCTCAACTTTTTATGAGTGTCCAAACTCAAGCAATGATGGCTGGGTTACCTTATGACTTACTAGATGAAGATGATTTATTAGATATAAATAAAATTCGTCAATATAAGACACTGATATTCCCACTTTTTTCTTATGTGAAAAATAGCCAATTGAATCAAATTAGTAGCAATATCAAAACTGCTGTTGAACAATATAATGTAGGTATAATTACCGCTGGAAACTTCCTCACAAATGATGAAACAGGCGCGGCGATTGCTGGTGACTCATATAGTCGCATGAAAGATATATTGGGTATTGAATACATCGACGGTGCTGGACCTGTCGATATTAAAATAAAAATATCTGATACATCTCATCCTGCACTTATCAATGAGTATACAAATAATGAAACAGTTTTAAGCTATAACAATAACTTTGCTGATTACTATATTCCCACAGGCGCTTTTCCTAGCAAAATATTAGCCATACAAGAAATTAATAATAGCCAAAATAGAAATGCTCTTATTACAATTAATAGTACAGGGCGTCATGCACATTTCTCTACCGTACAAACCATGGTTGATGCCAATTTACTATGGCCCATATTACAGTGGAGCATATGGGGTAACAAATCTCCTGCTAGCTTACAAATGGGTCGTCAAAAAGCATTACTCGCATCTCGCACTGATATGGATCAAAGTATGTTTAGTAGTGAAGTGAGCACTGTAGAAGTCCCCCTATTTAACCAATTGAAAATATGGAAAGATCGCTACGACTTTGTAACATCTAACTATATTAATGTAGGTAATAGACCAGCAGAAGATGAGTTTACTAACTGGGAAGTATCCAGCCCATTGTATAAGCAGTATATTCAATTAGGCAACGAAATAGGCACGCACTCTTACACTCATCCTCCTATTACTAATGCACTGAATAGCGCCCAGATAAAATTTGAGTTCGCAGACTCCAGAAAAATTATAGAAAAAAATATGGGTATAACAAATATTGGAGGAGCCGTACCTGGTAATCCTGAAAACTTGCAAACAGCATTACGGATACTTCCTCATGTAGATTATCTAACAGGAGGTTATTCAGCTTCAGGCGCAGGCTTCCCAAATGCCTTTGGATTCCTGACAGCAGACTCAAATAAAGTCTACTTAAGCCCTAATATGTCATTTGACTTCACTCTCATCGGTTTTCAACATAAAACACCTACCGAAGCTAAGCAGATTTGGAGCAAGGAGTTTGCCGATATTACCAAGCACGCACAGCAGCCTATTATTCACTGGCCTTGGCATGATTATGGTCCAAATGATACTGATAATGCGGGTTACACATTAGATATGTTTGAAAGTTTTATTTCTAAGACAAAAAGCTTTGGCAGTGAATTTGTCACAGGCAAAGATTTATCACAACGCATCAAGAGCTTTAAAGGTTCTGCCGTAGATATTTCCCCAATTGCAAACAATACAATTATTGCAAAAGTTAAATCAAGTAATAGTGGGCAATTCTCTCTAAAATTAAATACGACTAAAAACATTAGTTCGGTTGATAAATGGTACGCCTATAACCAAGATACTGTTTTTCTTGATCAAGATGGAGGCATTTACACTATACGCTTAGGTGCGACTAAAGCCGCTACCCATATCACAAAACTACCAAGCCGCAGCAAATTGCTTTCCTTATCTGGCAATGGAGAAGATATAAAATTTCGCCTTTCAGGAGAAGGTACTGTAGAAGTTACGACTAAGTGCACAAACCCTTCATCGATCAAAGTAAACGGTGGCATTAGCACCTATCAAAAAATTAATAGCAATAAAATTTCATTAAATTTCTCTGGCAATAATAGTCATGCAGAAACTACTGTAAATATCAGCTGCCCATAAAAAAAGGTCACGCAAACTATTTTTAGTTTGCGTGACCTTTCTATTAGCCTGAATTAACAAGAAAGAAAATTATAGCTCGTCATAACTCATATTAACCCATCAGTTTCTCTCCCTTGTAATCAGCACTTATAAGTCACGCCTTACATTTTATCTAAAAATACCATGCTTTTATCCTGCATTAGCATGTGAAAATAATCATTAAAGTAAATAATATTGTTATTTATTAATAAAAATTTACTGGAGATGTTGTGGCTAGGTTCTTTTATAAAACCACATTTCTAACTTCTATTTTGATGGTTTTAAACTTAGCATACGCCCTACCAACATCTAATAAAAGTGCAGAAGAGATGACTATTAAAGTTGAGGAAAAAATAACTACTGCTGCTAGCAAAAGTACTGCCGTTTTCTATGGTGCTAATTTACCAACTGAAGTGCTTTCTCAATACAGCCGTATTATTGTCGAATCGGGCAATGTGAAACCAGAAGAGTTAAAAGCATTACAAGTAAATGGTAGCGACGTATTTGCTTATGTGAGCGTAGGAGAAGTATCACCCAGCCGAAAATGGTTTAAGAACATTGAAGATAGCTGGATATTAGGCGATAACAAAGTCTGGGATAGTAAAGTTATGGACCTTTCCTCTTCGGGATGGCAAAACTTTATTTTAGATTCCGTCGTAACACCTCTGTGGGATGATGGTTATCGAGGCTTATTTCTCGATACAATGGACAGTTTTTATCTTTTTGCAAAAGAGCCTGAGCAACAAGAAAAACAGGTTAAAGCATTAACAGAACTCCTACAAAAAATACAAAAACGCTATCCTGAAATTCGTTTTATTTCTAATAGAGGCTTTGAGGTACTCCCCAGTATTGGCAATCAATTAGAGGCTGTGGTTGCAGAGTCGCTATTTACCAGTTGGGATAATGGCAAAAAAACATATAAAGAAACCTCGGAAAATGATCAAAAATGGCTGTTAAATAAACTAAAAAGCATCAAAAACAGTGCTTCTGTCGATATTATTATTATTGACTATGTAGAACTGGGAAAACACAGTGATGCCAAATTGATTGCCGAAAAAATATCAAATGAAGGGTTCATTCCATGGGTATCAATCCCATCACTTGATCTAGCAGGTGTAGGCAGTATTGAACCTAAAGTTAATACTTACTTACTCTTATTTAATAGCAAAGTTGACACCGACAAACCTCTTGAGTTAGAAAAATATCAGAAACTTGTTAACAAACTAAAAGATAAAGACAAACATTTAAAAGTCCATGACATTCAATCTGGCATGCCTTTAGGGTATATGGGAGGTCGATATAAAGGTATTTTGAGCGCTCTGCCTTATAAGGAGCAAGCTGAGGCTTACCAAAAATGGATACAAAAACAAATTAAAGAAGGTGTCTCTATTAATATGCTAACAGTAAAAGCAGCTATCCCAAGTGAGAGTTAATAGTGCAATCCTCAAATCCAAAAAAATTATTTAACCTACCCATATTACTACTCATTGTCATTGTATTATTATTCTTATTACTTGCCCTTTTCCCTTGGAAAACAGCAGAATATTTAACGCATCAGAATGCAAACATATTAAAAGAACAGTTTTCTAGCCGTCTAAAAACAGAATATCACCAGATGCTGAAAATAGATAAACCTATAAATAGTGATCTCTTAAAACTTGCTAAATCTTTAAGAGAAAAAGGTCTATGGAATCATTCCACACTCCTTTTAAATAAAAAAATCAACTTACCATTGCTAAATTCTCAGCAGCAACGACAGTTTAACCTAACATTGCTATACAACTATGTAGATGCCTATCACGCACCAGCTAAAAATAATAATGAAAAGCACCAATTAAAAATTAATGTCCGTCATCAACTTCAACAATTAGAAGAGTTACACAGTTTTTCTAATTCCGAACTACAAACACTGGCAGAACTAAGTGCAGATTTTGGCTTGCTGCCTCTAGCTAATAAGCTTTATTACCGACTTGCAGATACCAGTATGAGGCATCGTTCACAGTGGTTTGCTGAGGCAGGAAAACAATCTAATCAAGCAGAAGATTATTTTGGGGCGGCTAGAGCATTCAAATTGGCAAGTGAGTCCTCAAAACAAGAAACACTTTTCAACGAGTATACGGAAAATTGGCTAACAGCATTAATCAACACGGGTCAGCTCGATCAAGTGGAGCTATTTTTAAATGATATTGAACAACAGCTACCAGTACCATCAGAAACAATAGAAGCACTTGCAAATATTTGTATTCAGGCAGGTTTTTTTTCAAAGGCAAGTAACTTTTTTTCATACCTTGCTAAGCATGATGCAAACGACCAACAACGTTGGTATGAAAAAGCATCTTATTGGGCTTCCAAAGCTGGTAACTATGAAAATGCAATAGAGCACCTTGTAAATGCAGAAAAAATTACAAATACGGATAGTGAAAAATGGTTTATTAAACAGCGATTAATAGATGTTTATGTAAAAGCTGAAATGCCAGATCAAGCCTTGGAGATTATTCTTCCAATGATCGATAGCAACCCCCAAAATTTCAAACTAATAAACCAAGCAATAAATATATCACTAAGTAATAAAAACCTAAGTGTCGCCAATAAACTTAATAAAACTTATTTAGCGCAAAATCCAAACTCATTAAATGCTTTAAACCTCCAAGTGAATATTGAGGCATCTGATAAGAAGTATAAGCAAGCTATCAGCTATATAAAACGTGTTGTTAGTATCACTCCCAATGAGCTTACGCCCCGCGAACGCTGGGCAGATTTAGAAGAAAAAGAAGGTAATCATGATCTAGCAACAGACCTTTGGCAGTGGATATACAAATACAGTAATGACAAGGAGCATTTACAAAAGGTAATTAACATTGCCCAAGCTAATATAAAAGGTGATGGCTTAGCAGTATTACAACAAATTGCGCTTGAAGATGAGTTACCTAAACAAGCCGCTTATGATGTTTTTTTCTACCTAGTAAAAAAAGGACAAAAGAAAGCTGGAGAGAAGTTTTTACAAGAATATTTAATGACACATAAAGCTGATAGGTCGTTATTGCAGACATTAGCTAAGTGGTACAGTGGAGAAAAACGCTATACTCAATCCATAAAAACATGGTCAAGACTAGAACGAAACTACGGGACTACTAAAACATCAAGCCTAAATAAGTTTGAGCTATATTGGTTGTTGCGGAAAAAACGTCAAGCTCATAAGTTATGGCTAAAAAACAAATCAGCGTGGAGAAAAATAGCCAACAGAAGACAGCTATCGATAATGGCTGAAGTTGCATGGAAATATAAGCATTATAGGCAAGCTTTATCCTACTATACCCTGCTTATCAATAAAAAATATAAACGCTCACTAAAGGAACGTACATTTCAATATATGCGTGTAGCATTACTGCAAAAAAAACTAGGGCATCCAAAATCAGCACTAAAAACATTTCGCAAAGGGTATATAAAAACACGAAACCCTGAGCTATTAATTAATGGCTTGCAGCTAAGTTTTGATCGTCATGACGAGAGAAATTTTAAAAGGCTTACCTCTCTAGCTAAAAAACGAAAATCTAGAGTTAAATCAAGATCACGCTATTGGCTTTTACAGGCAGCTTATGCTCAAAGAAATAAGAGTTACAAGACAGCACTTCGATATTACAAACGAGTATTATCGCTAAAGCCAAGATCTCGTGAAGCTCGCCTAGGGATAAAGGCGATTAAAAAACTTTCAACTAATAAACATCACAAAATTGCAGCTAATGATAAAATGAAACCAAAAGAAGTTAGTGGTGTAATCAGTCAATTTAATCAAAAAATCACTAAAAATTACAGTGTAAATATAAACACCCCAAAGTTTTTCTATCAAAAAAACAGAATATGAGTACCAACAATGAGATTGGACTTGTTATAAGAGAGTTTAATCAAAATACTTCTGTCAAAAAAACCACCTCTAATAATAGCTCCCAACTCGCATTTCATACTAGCAGTGCATTAAATTAACTGGCTCTAGAAATAGACTTAACCAAAAAATAATTAACCGTACATGCAACTTCAAACATTCTATCCATAAATTCAGCTCAGTAATCCTGCATTTGGATGCACTTTAAACAAAAATAGTGATACTAGGGGTGTATCAAGATGATTTATTTTAGATATATATTTTGAAGGAAAAGTAGCTATCGATACCTCTATAACACACAATATTAATAACACTAAGGATAAGCTCAAAGGTATAACTATGGCGCTATTAGAGGCCACTATATTACCTATACTTATCCCGCTTGTTATTTTAGCGTTTGGCAAACAAGATATCTTTTTATTGGAAACAGCATTTCCTTGGTTAATATTAGTTCCCATACTAACAGCTTCAAGATATGGAACTTGGCTTGGCTTGTTAAGCCTAGCGATATTTAGTTTATTTTGCTTAGTACATACATCCATTTATCATCCCTCACTATTGACTGTTGCTATTCAAATATTAGCAGGAGGATTAATACTCGTTATCTTTATCGGGGAAATGATTCAACGCTGGCAGCAACGCCATGAGCAACAAAGGAAACAGCTCGAAGAATACCAATTAAATAGCGCTCAATCAGAACAAGCTCTGCAACTTCTCCATATATCTTACAGCCAAATTGAAGAAGAATTAGTCACTAAAACCCAATCTTTAACAAGTTCCCTGCGCTTAATAAACATATCGGTTGATCAACAAAAATCAACCAAAAAAGAGCGTTTACAACTAGCCATTAATAACATGCAAAATATATTGCAGCAATACGAATGGTTAGAATCTGCTGCCTTTTACTATGTGAATACAAAAGGAAAAATAAACCCTAAATTATTAGGACGCATTGGCACCATTCCTCCCAACTTACACCTATCTCCTCTCTTAGCAAAAGTAATTAATAGTAAAAAATCGATTAGTGTAAATCAACATGCATCTAATGAAGAAAACTCCAATAATTCCCAGCAACTTCAAGCTGGTATCCCGCTATTAGATGATAGTGGATACTTATGGGGTGTCTTAGCCATTAATCACATGACCCCCTCAGTCTTTAAGCAACAAAACCTTAATTTGCTCGCCTTACTTTGTGGCTATGTTGCCAACCTATTAAGCAGTGCTCACAGAAATACCCTTGATTCAGAGGCATTATTTTTGGAAATATTTACCTCACTTAATATCGTACTAAATACAGTACAATCTTTGACATTGCTTACAGTGGATATTCAAGATTCATCACACATAGATGAGTACCAATCTTTCTTCGTATCAAAGATACGAGGTGCCAACCGTGTTTGGAAACTACAAAAACAGCATTCAAAAACACTTATTATCTTACTACCACTACTGGATGCTAATGACACCCCTCAGTGGAATAAAGATCTAGATAGTATGTTTTTAAAGCAGTTTGGAATAAGTTTTAGTAAAGCAAAAATAACACTAAAATCCACCTGTTTTCATAACGAAGCACTTCGTCTAACCCTAAAAAAACATTTAGATAACATCACTGAGTTTGAGCATGCGCATTTCATCCGCTAGTACTCTGGTTATTTTTTTCTTAATAGAAATATTACTTTTTTCTATTTTATGGCTCTCTATTCCAATTATGAATATTATTGGACTGATTGCCCATGGGCTTATTACACTCTTAGCTTCCTATTGGTTTAGCCGAAAATGGCGACAGACCTCCATTTCTCCTAATAAATTTTGGTTTATGCTTGCAGTTTTCCTCCTCTTTCTTCCTGTTGTTGGAGTAATTATTCTTTTTTTATTCAACAAGAAAGTACATATGCCTCAAGCAATGAGTGAAGAGAGAGAAAACAAAAAACAAATAGATGTTAATGATGATCTAAATTACTTCTCTACCCCTAAACATAACTATTCCAGCAGCGTGAAAAACCCCAGAAACCTCCTTTCAACATTAGATGACACTACCTATCTTCATCTGCTAATTGCATCCCGTCACCTACCTGACAAAGAGGCTTATACCTTATTGAAAGAAGCATTAAGTAGCCCTTTTGAAAGTGCGCGTTTGATGGCTTTTTCTCTCAAAGATAAATTAGAAGAACGATTACAAAATGATTTGCAGCAAAAACTTATTTTATTAAAGAATAGCCCTCAGCAACACACAGCAGAGCTACATCTTTCTATTACAAAAGATTATATACACTTAGTCAACATTGGTATTTTGTCTGAAAGTAAAGAAACCTTATTAAAAAAAGCCCTACAACATTGTATGAATGCTATTCACTTGAACAATAAATCTTCTTATGCATTCGATTCTTTAGGTGAAATTCTTAAATATCAAGAGAAATACACACAAGCACAACAAGCGAGAACGAGAGCAACCTATCTTCGTACTCCCTCCGTGAAAACTCTCAATTAGTAATCACTATTTAAACAAAAGACCCAATACTATTTTTCACCAGACTCCACTTTATTACCTATTTATAGAACGACTGCACTGAACAAGCTGATTCCTAAGGTAGTTAAAAATTAAGAACGCCCCCTAGCGCAAATATTCTACCTCATAACTAGATGCCAACAGACATTAGTACATCAAGCAGTTTAGAGTAATAGACTATGTATAAGACTAGCCTTACTTAATACTATTTTTGCACTAACCTTTATTTAGAACCTTAGGAATATCGTCCAAATATGTTTAACTCCCACTCTACAAAAAAAGCAGATATTTGCTTATTATTAGAGGGTTCATACCCCTACGTAAGAGGTGGAGTATCAAGTTGGGTGCAGCAGTTAATAATGGGGCATCCTGAATACCAATTTTCTTTAATATTTATTGGAGCTAATCGTGATCACTATAAAGAAATGCACTATGAGCTTCCTGAAAATGTATGCCATTTTGAAAGCCACTTTCTGAATGAAAGTTTACAATTAAAAAAGCCCAAAGAATATGAACTGAACGAAACTCTTGTAGAAGAGTTGAAAGAAATTTATCAACACTTAAATGAAAACGGACAGCTCCCTCCTATAGAGAAATTTACCAATATAGAGTCATTGTTATTACACCCCGAAGAACTTCAAATAGAAGCATTTTTTTATAGTCCTCAAATGTGGCAACTCATAACGGAAAGTTACCAACGTAACTGCCCTGAACAACCCTTTAATGACTATTTTTGGACGGTGCGATCCATGCATGCACCTATTTTAGCACTGCTTCAGATTGCTAAAAATATTCCTACAGCAAGTTGTTATCACACAATTTCAACAGGATATGCGGGGGTTTTAGGTATGTTTTTACAACTTATAACACACAAGCCTTTAGTTCTCAGTGAGCATGGAATTTATACCAAAGAAAGACAAATAGATCTCTATCAGGCAGATTGGATTAAAGAAAATGAACAACATTTCAAAGCTGGTTTAGACACAAATACAAGTTATCTACGTCAACTATGGATACATTTCTTTGAAAATTTAGGACGACTAACCTATAGCTCAAGCTTAGTCACTGTGACTCTTTATAATCAGAATCGCTTAAAGCAAATAGAATTAGGAGCAAATCCAGATCAAGCAATTGTTATTCCAAATGGTGTAAAGCTAGAAAAACTAATTAAATTAAGGGATAAGCGCGCTAAAAACATTCCACCTATTTTATGTTTATTAGGGCGTGTTGTACCCATTAAAGATATAAAAACTTATATACGCTCTATTGGGTTACTAATTAAAAAAATCCCTGATGCGGAAGGATGGATTGTAGGTCCAGAAGAAGAAGAAGAACACTACGCAGATGAATGCCACCAGTTAGTAGTACAACTTGGCTTAGAACGGCACGTTAAGTTTCTAGGGTTTCAAAATATTAATGAGATTCTTCCCAAAGTTGGTCTAGTTGTTTTAAGTTCCATCAGCGAAGGTCAACCGCTTGTGATTTTAGAAGGCTTTGCTGCTGGAGTTCCAGCACTAAGCACTGATGTAGGATTCTGCAGAGGACTAATTGAAGGGCAAGGTGAGGAAGACCAAGCACTTGGAGTAGCAGGAGAGGTCATACCACTGGCTAACCCTGGTGCATTAGCAACAGCAGCAGCCTCCTTGTTGCAGGATAAAAAACGCTGGTATTCCGCTCAAGCTGCGGGTATTGAACGTGTGGAACGTTTCTATAGCGAAGCAACTTTTTTGGATAATTATCACAAACTTTATCGTAAGGTATTAGATTATGGCAGGAATCGGGTTTGAGCTAAAAAAGCTGCTCAAAGATGACAGCTGGTTTGGTCTACTAAAAACATATACCTACGCAGGAGCTATTAGCTCAGGTCCTTGGGTGCTATCAATTCTAGGAATTATGTTAATCGGCATGATGAGTTTGGCGAGCCAAAACACTGCTGATCTTTGGGTGACTGAATTTTTAGTCTCTGTCACATGGCTCATGTCATTCTCGCTAGTACTCAGTGGTTTATTACAGTTAGTCTTCACGCGTTTTATGGCAGATCAAATTTATCTCAAAAACGATCATATTATCCTGCCTAACTTTATTTCCGCTCTAGGGCTTGTAACCTTAGTAAGTGGTATTATAGGTGCTCTTCTATGGGTCACTCTATTTAAAGAGCTTGATTTTCTCTACAACCTACTCATGTTGATGAGTTTTGTATTACTGTGTAATGTGTGGCTAGTTGTAATTTTTGTTGCTGGTATGCGTCGTTACAAAGCTATTCTAAAAGTCTTTTTTATTAGCTACGCTAGTATTGTTCTTCTTTCTATTGTCCTCAAATTCCTAGGCACACAAGGGCTATTATTATCCTTTATGTTGGGTCACACCATTCTATTTTTATCATTATTAACCATGATATTTCAAGAATTTGATGCTGATCGCTTATTTCGCTTTGATTTTCTCAAGAGTAAAAATATCTACCTTATATTAATCCCAATCGGTCTATTTTTTAATTTAGGCGTATGGATTGACAAGTGGATTTTTTGGTTTGTCCCCTCTACCTCAGATAGTGTTAATGATGTATTAAGAGCCTCTATCATCTACGACCTGCCTATTTTTCTTGCTTACCTTTCAATTATTCCAGGCATGGCAAGTTTTCTCCTACGTGTAGAAACTGATTTCGTGGGAACTTATAAATCATACTATGAAGCCGTTAATGGAGCAGCAACCCTAAATGAAATTAAAAATAAACGCTCTAAAATGACATTAAGTATTAGAAACGCCTATCTGGAAATTATTAAAGTTCAAGGCGTAACACTCTTGCTATTTTTCCTTATGGCAAAAGATATTATCAAATGGCTAGACCTATCCCCCCTTTATACCCACCTGTATTATATTGATTTATTATCAACAGCTGTCCAAGTCCTATTTTTAGCCACTCTTAATATCTTCTTTTATTTCAACCTATTAAAACAAGCTCTTTATTTAACACTTGGATTGTTTATTTTAAATGCAATATTTACATCATTGAGCATTTTATTAGGACCTGCTTTCTATGGTTATGGATTTGCCTTGGCGATATTTATTACAACTATAATTGGCATGTATGTTTTATCCGAGAAACTCAACCGACTAGAATATATTACATTCATGTTGCAACGCTAAAATCGTCTAATCGCTGTATCTCTAATTTTCTATAAGCTGAACGGAATCAGTAATGAGATATTATTTTTCAAGGATGATATTGTGATAACACCTACCTGTTCTACCAAAAAGTATAGCTTTCTATTTCTAGCCCTGAGTTATTTTATATTCATAAATATCGTGCAGGCCTCCCCTATCAGTATCGATGGAAACCTCTCCGACTGGTCTCAAACTGACCGCTTAGAGTTACCACCAAAAACTCCAGTTACAGGATATGAGCTTTATGGTCGTTACGAAAATAACAGTTATAAAATAGCGATACACCGCAGTAACAATACGATTGGAGAAAACACAACTATCTGGATTGATACAGATAAAAATGCCAGCACAGGACACTTAATATGGGGGTTTGCCGCAGGTGCGGAATACAATATCAATATTGCCAACGATGGAAAGCCCTACCTATACACAGGTTCAAGTGCTCAAACCCCTGTTGCAGGACCTCTAAGCTACAGTCTAGTATCTGATGGTAGTAATGGTTCCAATATGGAAATTGATATTCCAGCGGGAATAATTGGTACACCTCAAGAAGAAATTCATTTGTTTATGGATATAAATGACACAAATTTCTTACCCGCAAGCTACTCTCCAGCAAGTAATAGCTACGTTATTTCTAAAACATTACCCAGTGGCAATATAATATTAGACGGAAGTCTATCCGATTGGAATCAAGAAGATAGACTAGAAGAAGCTGATACTATCGTTAATGGCTACGAGCTTTATGGTCGCTATGAAAATAATAGTTACAAATTCGCTTTACATAATCTGAATGGTACAGTTTCAACCCTCACAACAATTTGGTTGAATACAGATCAGGACATTAATACAGGATATAAAATATGGGGAAATTTTGGTGGTGCCGAATATAATATAAATATTGCTGCTGATGGAAAACCTTATTTATACACCGATGCAGATGGAGAAACATACCTCACAGGACCTCTCCCCTACTCCATTGCATCCGACAATAATAATGGCGAGATATTAGAAGTTGAAGTCCCCGAGACACTAATCAATACACCTAATGGTGAAAGTCTTAATATACTTGTGGATGTTAATAACGCCACATTTTTACCTAGTGATTACGTTAATAACTACACCCTCCTCAAAAACCCTAATACTAATCAAGGAGGAGACATAATAATTGATGGTAATAAATCAGACTGGAATGAAGAAGATCGACTTGACCTTGAAGCACATAATACCGTAAATGGTGCTGAATTATATGGCCGTTATGAAGATGGAAAGTACAAAATTTTACTGCATGACTTCTCACGTGTTATCGCTCAGAACACAACAATCTGGCTAAATACAGATCAAGATGCAACCACAGGATATAAAATATGGGGTTTTGCAGGCGGTGCAGAGTACAATATTAATATTAACTCTAGCGGTATTCCTTTCTTATATACAAATAACGCGGGACAAACTTATATATCGGGTCCTTTAAATTATGCAACCACTGTAGTTTCGGGTGGCTCTATTCTCGAACTTGAAATTCCTGAAAGTTTAATAGGTACTCCTAATGCAGGAGGTATTAACTTACTACTCGATATAAACAATAGTGCCTTCATGCCACTGTCTTATTCACCCGCTAGCAATCAATATATCCTTCCTCGACAAGCTATTGCAGCATCTGTAGCTATTGTTTATTCAGATACAACAGCAAATAAGTTCTTTAATAAGAAAGCTTACGCGCAATTATTTATGAGTGTGCAATCACAAGCGATGATGGCAGGACTACCTTTTGATCTATTAAGCGAAGATGATTTGCTTGATATAAACAAAATCAAAAAATATAAGACCTTAGTCTTTCCTTCATTTGCTAATGTAAAATCTTCGTCACTAGCAACCATCGAGCAAAACCTTAACCTAGCGGTTAATGAATATAATATTGGCATAATCACTGCTGGTGACTTTCTTACTAACAATGAGACAGGAGCTGCTATATCAGGCGACTCCTATGCCCGAATGAAAACACTAATGGGAGTTACACGTACATCAGGAAGCGAGGAACCTGTTGATATTCTGTATAAAATTAGCAATACCAATCACCCTATTACTAGTGGAGAGTATAGCTATAATGAAGTTATCAAAAATTATGATGGTATAACTACAAGTTATTTTGTTCCAACAGGAGAGTACAACAGCTCTGTTATTGCCACTCAAACCATTGAAAATAATGCCGTTAAAAATGCATTGATAACTGTTGACCATGGAGGACGACACGCTCATTTTGCGACTGTAGCACACATGGTAGATGTAAATTTACTTTGGTCAACCTTACAATGGAGCGTTTACGGCAATAAATCACCTGCTTCTTTACAGATGAGCCGTAACAAAGCGATTTTCGTATCACGTAATGATATGGATCAAAGTATGTTCATTGATGAAGTCGCTAGTGTAAATGGAACCCTACTCACTATATTACAAACGTGGAAAGAAGATTTCGATTTTGTGGGATCATATTATATTAATGTTGGCAACAATCCTTCCAATCAAGAAGAAACCAATTGGGCATATTCAGGTCCTCTTTATCAACAATACATGGCACTAGGTAATGAAATAGGTACTCACTCCTATACTCACCCCCATGACACCAACCTGTTATCTGACTCTCAAATTAATTTTGAATTTGCTGATTCACGCAGTGTTATTGAGCAAAACTTAGGACTAACTAATATTGGAGCAGCTGTTCCAGGTATGCCCGAAGGATTAGATGCATCCTTAGAAATTATTCAGCATGTTGATTATTTATCAGGTGGCTATTCTAGTGTTGGAGCAGGTTTTGCAAATGCCTTCGGCTTCTTGACCCCAACAAGCACCAAGGTCTATCTAAGTCCAAATATGTCCTTTGACTTTACATTAGTTGGCTTTCAGCACCGCACAGCAGCAGAAGCAAAACAAATCTGGTTCAATGAGTTTGATGACCTAGTCTCCCACAACAACCAAGCCTTAATCCATTGGCCTTGGCATGACTATGGTCCGAATGATAGTGATAATGCTGGATATAACTTAGATATGTTTGAAAGTTTGATTAGTAAAGCACATCAATTTGGTTCTGAATTTATTACAGGTAAAGATTTTTCTAACCGTATTAAGTCCTTCAAAAATACGGGAACAACTATATTTAGGCAAGGAAACACTATCACCGCTAATGTTAAAACAAGCGCTAGTGGAAAGTTCGCCCTAAAGATGTCATCAGGAAATACCATTAAATCGGTCAATAATTGGTACGCATATGATAAAAATCAGGTTTTCCTTGATAAAGATGGTGGTAAATACACTATCAACCTTGGCGCTAATGCAGACGCTGTAACACATATCACGACATTACCTAGCCGTAGCCAACTCATATCAGTAACAGGTGACGGCACTGATTTACAATTCCAACTTGAAGGTAACGGCAAAGTAAATATTGATCTTAAATGCTCACCATCAAACATCAGTGTAAGTGGTGGAGTAAGTACTTATACGCTCGTTTCACCGACTAAAATAAGCCTTAACTTTAGTGATAATAAATTACATGCCAATACCAGCGTGAATGTTAACTGCCCTTAAAAAAGCTGATTTAGTCGATTAGAATTTTAGATCAAAAAAGCGACCACTTTTTTCATAAAGTGGGTCGTAATAGTCGCTCTGCATACACTGTTAAGCCCGTTGCCAGCAAGGTACTAAATATTGCATCAACCTTTGTGAAAGGTAGCGACAATTTTACAAAACTAATTATTTTTATACGGGCTTATTAGCCAATACATGAATGGGAGAAATTAAAATGTACAATATAAGTAAGCTGTATCATAAATTACTTAACGTAATATTATTTCTCTCCATTAGTTCTTTAACCTATGGAGACCCACGCGGACGCTTATTAAACATTGATTCAAGCTCTAAATACTTAATTTACTACGGCAGTGACTTCTCTCAACACAATATAGATTTAATGAAAACTTTCGATGTTGTGGTATTACACCCAGGCAGTAATAACCTTACGCCTGCGGTTGTTAAAGAGTTACAAGATAGTGGAGTATCCTATGTCCTAGGTTATATAAGCATTGGTGAGGATACACCCAAAAATGGTGAATTACCTATTCTTCATCAAGGCAAAGGGCCTATTTACAAAGATGAAGCTACACAGGAGATAAGTTATAAAAACCAAGGAATTGCCTCTTTTTATGTAGATTCCATCTATCATCCAGACTCAAATAGTTATGAACATGATGGTGTACCTGACACCAATGGTATTTTTGGTGGCTACTATATTTATCCAAACAGCGACTGGCACTGGGTTATTAATGAAATGCGTATTGGCGGTAGTGCTGGAATATTTATTCAACGCCAATACAGTGCAGGTTTAAAACAAATTGCAGGGCAACGAGATCCTGACAACCTTTCCTCTAAAACGGCAAACTTCGGTTTTGACGGTTTCTTTCTCGATACAATTGATACCGCGGGACCTTATACAGGAGAAGGCTGGTATCCTTGGGCAGCAGAGGCTATGCAAAAAACAGTTAAGTTTATTAGCGATACCTACCCCAATAAAACGATTCTCGCCAACCGTGGTAGTTTCTTTTTTCATGCAGGACTCCACAACTCAACCTATGATGTAAAACCCATCGACTTTAGTATTAGCCCCTATATTAATGCCATGTTATTTGAAAGCTATATGCTAGATAGCGACATAAATCATGCTGGAATTAGCCCATTCTTCTTGGATAATCATAAATCAGTTATGCCAAAACTAATGAGCGAAGCCAACCGTCCCGATGGTTTTACTGTTACAGGAATGGACTATATGATGAATCGCCCCAGTGAACTTTATGATGATTTATTTACAATATCCGTAAAAGAAAATGGCTGGTTAGTTTATCTCACTCTAGGTAGAAGTATTGATACCGTTGAACTCAATTTTCATCAAAAAACATCTGATAATATCCTGATGCAAGATACTGCTCCTCCGCAATGGATGCATACTGGTGAACAGTTCTATAAAGATAAGGTCGTAAGAGTCGGTATTCAGCGTTTAAAAGTGGGTAGCACTTCTGGTGAAATGACCGTTTATTGGGACAGCGCCAAAGACCAGTCTTGGCCCATTAAATACAATATTTACATTGCTACACAAGCCGATTTCTCAGATCAAGTAAAACATGCTGCGGTAAATTTTATTAAAAATCCTGCATGGAATACAAACCCTGCCAATAATGTTGCCAATCAATTTACCCTAACGGGCTTATTAGAGAAAACCTATTATGTGCGTGTTCGTGCTGAAGATAGCAGTCTTTCTAATCTCGAAGATAGCAACAACATCACGCTTTCCCTCAACCTATCAAGCTCTGATACATCAATATCAAATCCACTAAGTCAGGCATTAGTTATTAATGGCGATTTAAGCGACTGGCAATCACTAACTTCCTTTGGGACTGACCCAAAAGATCAAAACTCTGAACAGTCACTTGATTGGCAGCAAGCATGGATGGCGCATGATGATGATACCATCTACCTTGCCTATCAATATCATAACCCTCTTACAATGAGCTGGGGGCATATTACTTATTTAGATACTGATGCAGATGAAACAACGGGATACAAAGGAAGTTCAGCATCTCTGCCTATTGGCGTTGAGTATATGCTACAAGGCTACCATTTGTGGCGTTATAGCGGCTCAGGACACGATTGGTCTTGGCAATAT
>DQSN01000127.1 GCA_015663245.1 Leucothrix mucor | reverse complement strand
CTTTTACGCCGCTATCCCATTATTTTTATTATTAGTAGACTTTCGTCTATTACTAACTGATTTCTACGTCAGTTTTTATTTCTTCTTAATAACCGCAAGGAAACGGGTTCGTGTGCCTCTAATAATCAAGACTGCCACAGGTTTGTTTTTAGGCATGTCTTTTACAGCCTTTTTCAATTCAACGGGTGTGCTAATTTTTTGATTATTAAATAGGCGGATTATATCACCACTTTTAAAGCCTGCTGTTTCTGCAACGCTACCTGAGATAACTTTAGAAATATAAACACCGTCACCTTTAAATTTAGAGGTGGTACGTTGTTTTTCGTTTAACTCAGATATCAATAAACCTAAGCCTTCACCCTTATTAGCTTTTGCAAGGGCATTTTTTTCTTTGTCCGCTTTATTTTCTAGCTGACCTACTTTTACCCCGATAGATTTTTCCTCACCATTACGGATTAACTTTACTGAAACTTCGCTACCAATAAGCGTATCACCTACTAGAGGTGGTAGGTCAGATGCAGAACGTATGGAAGAGTCACCATATCCGATGATGACATCGCCTGATAAAATCCCAGCTTTTTCTGCGGCACTATCGTGTTCCACTTTGGAAACTAAAGCACCTTCTGGTGATTTTAATTGGAATGATGTCGCCAGCTCCTGACTTAGATCCTGAATATGTACGCCTAGTTTGCCGCGACTTACATAGCCTTTTGTTTTTAACTGCTCAGTGACATTTTTAACAAGGTTGACAGGAATAGAAAAAGACACACCCATATAGCCACCACTACGGCTATAAATCATCGAGTTTACGCCAACCACCTTGCCGTTAAGATCAAACAACGGACCACCAGAGTTGCCAGGGTTGACGGCAACATCTGTCTGAATAAAAGGAACATAGTTTCCATCAGGGAGATGACGCGATAGCGCACTAACAATACCTTGAGTCGCGGTATAATCTAAACCAAACGGCGCACCTATTGCATAAACCCACTGACCAACTTTTAAAGACGATGAGTCACCTAACTCTAGTGCAGGCAAGCCTGTAGCTTCTATTTTAAGTAAGGCAATATCACTGCCTTCATCTGCACCAATCAGTTTCGCACTTAACTCACGTTTGTCACTAAGCGTAACTTTGATAGAGTCGGCATCTTTAATGACATGTGCATTCGTTACCACATAACCGTCGGCAGAGAGAATGAAACCTGAGCCATAAGCTTTGCTAGATTGCTTTTTCTTGCCATGCCCTTGGGGCATTTTAGAGTAAGGATTCTGTTTGAAGAACTTCTTAAATTCTTCAGGTAGATGTTCAAGTTCAGCAGCGAAATCACTTTTACTACTTCCCTCTACTTTTATATTAACTACTGCATTGCGGTTTTTCTCTATCAGTGTTGTTAAGTCTGGCAGCTCAAATGCTTGTACGCTTGAGATGCTGGCACTGACGATCATTAAAATAAGTAGCAGAGCAGTTAAAATTTTAGGTAGTGAAATTTTTGCTGTCATTGTCTGTGCTTTTGTTGGTGTCATTAAGATTTTCCCTTTCGTTACTTCTAATATATATAGCTGAGTTTCTCATATTGTGCCTTACCAGAGCTTTTCCATAAGATTACCGAATATTAATTAATATCAGCTCAATAACCTACCGTATACTCAAAAAATGAATATTTTATTGATAGAAGATGATTTACAGACAGCTTCCTTTATCCAGAAGGGTTTAAGTGAGAGCGGACATATCGCCGATCATGCCAAAGATGGTGAAGAAGGTTTGCAGATGGCGCTGGATAATAAATACGATGTATTAGTGATTGATCGTATGTTGCCGTTACGCGATGGATTATCGGTCATTAAAGAAGTTCGTAAACAAGGCGTGATTACACCTGTATTGATTTTGAGTGCTTTAGGTGAAGTCGATCATCGTGTTGAAGGCTTACAAGCTGGTGGTGATGATTACCTCGTTAAGCCCTACGCCTTTAGTGAGCTAATGGCACGCTTGCAAGCTTTAATTCGTCGTTCGCAACCAGCCCAAGAGCAAAGTGTGTTAACAGTGAGTGATTTGGAAATGAACCTCATCAAACATAGCGTATCGCGTGCGGGACAAGTTATTACGCTACAACCACGCGAGTTTATTTTACTTGAGCAACTAATGCGTCATGCGGGAGAGGTTGTCACGCGCACGATGTTATTAGAAAAGGTTTGGGGTTATCATTTTGATCCGCAAACCAATGTTGTTGATGTGCATATTAGTCGTTTACGTTCCAAGATAGACCGTGAGTTTGCCGTACCGCTATTACATACTATTCGAGGTGCAGGTTATTCTTTGTATGATCCTGATGAAGAAGATTAAGCTTGTCGAGAGCATTTTCAGGATCTAGCTATGAATAAAATATCCAACTTTCGGCGGCTTCTTAATACCAGTGCATTTCGTTTATCAATTATCTATGCTTTGCTGTTTAGCTTAATTGCAGCCGTAGCTCTATCTATCATTTATTGGTTTGTAGCAGAGCAAATAAAGCATCAAACTGATGAGCGTCTACAATTAGAAACAGATGTGTTGATGAACCGCTATCACACCGATCGCTTCGATGCCTTGGCGCAAACTATTCAACGTCGGAACGCCGACTCTAGTACCACTTTCTTTATCTACGCTTTACTCGATAGGCGGGGGCGTGATATTTATAAATCGTTTCAACCAGAATACATCACCGCAGATAGACGACAAGCCTTTACCACCATGCCTTTGGGGGAAATTTCACGTTTAATTCCTCGCTCACAAAAGAAAGACCCTGCCCGTGTTTTATTGACAATTTTACCGAACAAGCATTTGTTGTTGGTAGGAGCCGATTTAAATCGACAAAGCCAGCTATTAAATAAAATATTTGGCATTGTCATCAGTGCAATTGCCATCATTTTTACTTTAGCCCTGCTAGGCGGAGTGCTGATGGGGCGTAGTGCGCTCAAACGGATAGATGCAATACGTCACACTGCTGGGGAAATTATTGAAGGCGACTTAACGCAGCGCATGCCTTTTACACATCGTAACGATGAGTTTGATCGACTCAGTATTGTCCTAAATCGCATGTTGCAACGCTTGGAGCAATCGATGCAAAGTATGCGTGAAGTTACTGATAATCTCGCACATGATTTACGTACACCTTTAAATCGTTTGCGTAATCGTTTAGAGCTAACGCAGTTAAAAAATCCTAAGACGGTTGATTATCAAAAAGCCCAACAAGAGGCGATTGAAGATGTTGACGACTTGATCAATACCTTCAATGCATTGCTTAATATTGCTCAAACAGAATCAGGCGTTAAGCGTAAAAAACTTGAAGTCGTTGATATATCATTGCTACTCAATGGTATGGGAGAGCTGTATGACGTGGTTGCCGAGGAAGAGGGCATTAAGTTTGAATATCAAGTAGACGATAATTTAAGCGTGCAAGGCAATCAGCAACTGCTTGCCCAAGCACTTACCAATCTGTTGGATAATGCAGTGAAATACACGCCAGAAAAAGGTGCGATAAGCTTACACACGAGTGTAAACAAACAATATCTGACAATAAAAATTAGTGATACAGGTTTGGGTATACCCGTTGAGCAAAGAGAGCATGTATTTAAACGCTTCGTACGTTTGGATAATGCCCGTAGCACCGTTGGCAATGGCTTGGGATTAAGCTTGGTGAAGGCGGTAATGGACTTACATGAAGCTGAAATTAAACTATCTGATAATCAGCCTGGTTTGATTGTGGAGGTTAAATTACCTGTATCAAAAGCTGAGTGACCCTCTCACTTTAATCACTAGGAGGAGCCTGACCGAGAATGGAATAAGCTACTACAAATTCACCTGATTGATGATCAAATTCGTTAAAGGGAGCAGGCACTAATCAGTCAAATTTTTGTGATGCTTACCACTCTCGGCTAGCCTCTTTTTCTTTTATATATTATAAAGCTGCTAAAGCAGCATCGTAATCTGGCTCTTGTGTAATTTCAGGCACTAACTCTGAGTAAATTACTTTATTGTCACCATCTAAAACTAAAACTGCACGAGCAGTGACGCCTGCTAGTACGCTATCTGTAATCAGCACACCATAATCTTCTGCAAAGGCTTTACCACGCATCATTGACAATGTTTTTACTTTGTCAATACTTTCTGCATCACAGAAGCGTCCTTGTGCAAAAGGTAAGTCGGCAGAGATGGTTAAAAAGATAACGTCATCATGTGCAGCAGCGGCTTCATTGAATTTTTTTGTTGATGTCGCACAAACACCCGTATCTAAGCTAGGAACAATATTTAATAGTTTTTTCTTTCCCGCAAAGTCAGCAAGACTGACATCAGCTAAGCCGCCATCAATTAATGTGAAGTCGGGAGCGGTTGATCCTACTGCTGGTAAATCTCCGTTTGTATTTACTGCATTTCCTTCTAGTGTTGTTGCTGCCATGTTGTTTTCCTTTGGTTTAATAAGTTTTTATTGAAATTAGAGTTCCATTATACCAACTCTAAAATATAAATATCGAATTCGTTATTTTAGTAGGGCTGGTTTCGCAAGGCTGCTTTTAACAAGCTAAAAATTGTTGGGCTTGACCGAAGCTTCCTTAAACTTATATTACTCAGCTTTT
>DQSN01000115.1 GCA_015663245.1 Leucothrix mucor | reverse complement strand
TAACTCTGCACTGAGCGCATCACCTTCGAGTAGTAGCGGCTTTAAATCGCCACCGCCGTGTGGTCGGACTAGATTCGACATAGGGTAGGTTCCTAAATTTTAGCATCTCAACGAGATGAAAATATCATTTCATTGTTATGACGGAGGTTAAAACTGTAAAATTTCCAACTACTTGGAGTAGTTTCAAGTAGAAAAAATTAACTAAAAATTCGCCTATACCCTATTCCCTTTATATATTTAACGCAAGCCTTCGAGCTGCTTAGCTTATGCATTTTATGCATACATAGATAAGCTGTATTTATAATTACTGATAAATATTTCGCAACACGGACACTGTCACATAAAATAAGTAAACGATCCTAATAGTTTTATCTCATAATTTAAGTAGCGAGCATAATAAATTCAACAAAATTTTCGACGTTTATTTTTGACATTCAAGGTATTGTTGATACGCATAACAGAGCTACGCAACGATAACGCAGAAGATCGGAAAATAAACGAGTAAAATATTAGATTTATTGTGTCTACCTACTTAAACTGTCTTTTCCACCAAAAAAGTTAAACTTTAACAATGAGAATCCCCCGCTTTTATACCGAACAAACTTTAACCATTGGCTTAGAGTTAGATTTAACAACTGATATTCATCGTCATGCTATTCAGGTTTTACGCCTTAAAGTTGATGAAGAAATTGTCCTCTTTAATGGTCAGGGTGGTGAGTATTTGGCACAGATATCCCTTGCAGAGAAGCGTCGGTCAAGCGCATCAATAATCTCTTTTAATGATATTAATCGAGAGTCTCCACTTAACACGACACTTGCCCTTGCCATGATTAAGTCGGATAAAATGGACTTTGCTATTCAAAAAGCGGTGGAAATGGGGGTGAACTGTATCCAACCACTGTATACAAATAGAAGTGTCATTAACATTAAAACTAACCGATTAGAGAAAAAAACCGCACATTGGCAGAGCATCATAAAAGGGGCTTGCGAGCAATCAGGGCGTACTTCTCTCCCCCTGCTAAAAACACCACTAAAGCTTGAGCCTTGGCTACAGACTTCATCTACACCCCTACGGTTAGCAATGCTTCCTGGCGAGTATCCTCATATAAAAGCATTAAGTACACCGCCAAATAATGAAGTCACGCTTATTGTTGGCCCCGAAGGCGGGTTTAATGAACAAGAGGTTGACTTACTACTTGCATCGAATGTGACTGGAATACAGTTTGGCCCACGTATTTTACGTGCTGAAACAGCCGTAATTGCAGGCTTATCACTGTGTCAGCAGCAATGGGGAGATCTTTAATATATCAAAAAAATGATTGCCTAAGTTTATGCCAATGCAACATTTTTTCTATTTTTTGAACTATCCTCTCAAACGACACTCCATATAAACGGTGCATTCAAGAGCTTACAAAAGCCTTAATGTACTATCCCAGCAAATAATGCCTAACAATAAGCAAATGGGATAAAAATGGACAAACTTTATTCTTTGGTGGGAGTAGAGTCGTCACTATTGCCCAATATAGCTCAGCTTTATTGGGCAATTTGTTTTGGGCGTCATTAAAACCCGCAGGCAATTAATTGATTAACGATACACTTCCAATTTTTTCACCGAACTTATAGCAATCGGTGTTGTGGCAATACCACCGTATAAATTCTGTTTCACCACTAATTGACCGCCCTGAATCTTACTAAGTGAACCTTCCACAATTTTGCCATTATTTTGTGATAATCGAACTTTATAGCCTATTGCTCCACTCGCATAACGTACACTAATCAAATGAAATTTAGGCTCCTTATAGCCCTTTTCTTTTTGATTTTTTTGTATCGCTAAAGCCTTTATTACCCTAGGATTTAGTAAATCTGCGTCCTTAAATACAGGCTCTATTTCATCCTCTTCAACATCCACTTCTGCCATTAACGTATCGGATTTTTCGGCAATATTTTTATCCAGAAAACCTGCTTTACTCGCTAAGTTCACAATAGTCGTCTCAAGCGGTTTACCTAAACTAACAATAGTCAGCACAACCGCAATAATACCTACGGCTATTGCCACGATATTAGTTGTCAACGCTGCCATCCAATCCATTTGGTTTATGACTTTATAAACCAATGTGAAAATGACTAAAGGTAAAAAATATGTTGCTGCAACCTCAAGGTATTGCTCCAGAGCGAGAATATTAACTCCTATTACTGCAACAACAGAAAGGATAATGCCTATTAGCCAAGAAACCGCAATCCAAGCCATATTTGCTTTTTTAGCATTCAATAATCTTGCAAAAAAACTGGTAATCCAAAGTGTTACTGCAAAAGCAATAACAGAAAGAGGAAGTGTGAACATTTCCATAATAAACCTACTTATCATTTTTATATTTATTGCACAGTAAATATAAAAACCGAGTAAAGCTCAATGACTAACCGACAGACGAAAACAACAACTCAAAAGTACTTCGGCCGCTTCTTTAACTCTATGTCTTGCCTTAGAAATGAACGTCCCTTAGGAAGAAGAAAACCTTCCTTTTTTATTCCACAAGTACTTTCATAAAAGGAAATAGTTCCTTTGGTATGCACCTTATTCTTGGTGACAAAACCATCACCTATAAAATTATTAACTGCTAATTTCAAAGTAACATTGGCGGGTAGCGTATCAAATCGATACTCCCCCGCCTTATTAGTTAATATCTTTCTGATACTCAAGCCAAAGCAGTGTGACTCCATTACACCTAGCACCACATTCTCAACAGGCTTACCTTTATACGTCACCTTTCCATAAATAGTGGCATGATTGATTGAAACTGAGTTATCAATCAACTTGTGTGGAGCAGTATGACAAGCCGTCAGACTAATGACAGCCAAGCAAACAAATAGAGTCAACCGAAAACTCATAACAACCTCCTAGCTCATTAAACTCTTACTCACAATCTCAAAGACATCTGATGATAAGCCCTCCTCTAACTTGATACGTTCCAACTCTTCACGCATCATCGCTTCTCTACCAGCATTATATTGATGACCATTAATTAAAGTACGTACTAGACGGGCGGCTATTTGAGGATTTAACTTATCTAATTCCAACACTCGATCAGCTATAAAAGTATAAGCAGAGCCATCCGCTTGATGGAAATTAACAGGGTTACCATTAGCAAAAGCACCTATCAAAGAGCGTACTTTATTTGGGTTTTTAATATCAAACAAAGCATGATTCATCAGTGATTTCACGCTATCTAAAGTAGATGGCAGACTAGAGGTAGCTTGCATTACAAACCACTTATCCATCACTAAAGTATTGCTCGACCAACGTGTTTCAAAATCGCTTATCGCTTGCTCTCGTTGCGGACATTCTTTGTTTAGCAACACTCCAAATGAGGCTAAAGTATCCGTCATATTCGTGGCATTTTTAAACTGCTGGTAACACATCTCATCAATGCCATTATCAGTAATTGTACCCAAGTAGCTTAGGCAGATATTTTTCAAACGACGCTTACCGATACTGCTTGGATCAATTTTATAATCTCCTTTATCTTCTAGCTCCACATAAATTCTCTCTAGCGATAAGCGTAATGCTTTGGCGATGGTTGTACGCAAAAACTTGCGCACTTCATAGATCGCTTCAGGATCAGCATCATCCATTGCTTCTGCCATATCATCTTCCGATGGCAATACAAGCGCTTCTGTACGCAAGGCATAATCCAAATCATCATTTTCCAATACCGACTGATAAGCATCGACAACTTTTGTTTCAACACCCAACGCTTCACCTGCGGCACGTGCTAACAACATTTGCATCATTACTTCTTGGCCTAATCGTTGACTTGCTTCCCAACGATTAAAGTCATCACTGTCATTTTGCATTAAGAAAATAAGCTGATCGACGCTATAAGGGTAAACCAACCGCACTGGCGCAGAAAAGCCACGTAATAATGATGGCAATGGCTCTTCATCAACATTAATAAAGGTGAAATCTTGCGCTGATTCTGTGACGTGCAGTACATGCGATGTTCCTAAGGATTCACCACCTTCAAGCTGTAAAGCCATATCCTTGCCATTGCTATCCAACAGCCCCATTGATACAGGAATTAAGAAAGGTTTTTTATCATTTGATTCAGGTGTATCAGGACACATTTGTATAAATTTTAATGTACAGGTTTTAGCATCGCTATCGTATTGCATAGAAGCTTCTAAGAATGGCGTTCCTGCTTGATCGTACCAATTTTGTAACTGGCTTAAATCCATCTCATTAGCATCAGCCATTGCTGACAAAAAGTCTTCTGTCGTTACCGCTTGTCCATCATGACGCTCGAAGTACAAGTCCATGCCTTTACGGAAGCCATCTTTACCCAATAAGCTGTGATACAAACGCACCACTTCTGCGCCTTTCTCATAGATAGTAAGCGTATAAAAGTTATTGATTTCCACGAAGGAAGCTGGGCGAATTGGATGTGCCATCGGTCCAGCATCTTCGGCGAACTGATGGGTACGCAACATACGTACATCTTCAACACGTTTAACCGCGCGTGAATGCAAATCAGCCGTAAATTCCTGGTCTCTAAAGACGGTTAAACCTTCTTTTAAGCTCAACTGAAACCAATCACGACAGGTAACACGATTGCCCGTCCAGTTATGGAAATACTCATGTCCGATGACCGCTTCTATCGAGATGTAATCATTGTCTGTTGCCGTTTCAGGGCTTGCAAATACCAGTTTTGAATTAAATACATTCAAGCCTTTATTTTCCATCGCGCCCATATTGAAATCATCAACCGCGACAATCATATAAACGTCAAGGTCATACTCTAAGCCAAAACGCTCCTCATCCCATTGCATCGCACGCTTTAGGGACTGCATGGCATGGTCGCACTTATCAATATTATGTGTTTCTGTATAAATTTCTAAAGCAACTTCACGTCCTGATGTTGTTGTGTAAGCATCACTTACGTGCTCTAAGTCACCTGCGACTAAAGCAAATAAATAAGCAGGTTTTGCAAAAGGATCAACCCATTTAGCAAAGTGCTGCCCGCCCTCTAACTCACCTTTCTCCACCAAGTTACCGTTTGAAAGTAGAACAGGATATTTTTCTTTATCGCCTCGAATTAAAGTACTAAACATCGACATAACATCTGGACGATCATAGTAATAAGTGATTTTACGGAAACCTTGCGCCTCACACTGCGTACAAAAGTTACCGCTCGATTGATATAGGCCATCGAGTGAGGTGTTTAACTGTGGATAGATTTTAGTGATGATTTCTAAGGTCAATTTCTCAGGTGCATCGCTCAAGGTCAAACTTTTATCATCCACTTCATATGCAGACTCAGCTAAAGTTTCACCATCCATTTTAATGCTTTCAAGCTCCAACTCTTCACCGTGCAATTCTAAAGTCTTTTCAGCATTGGAATCAGGATTGTATTGATAAGCAACCTGCGAGGTAACTAGGGTAAACTCTTCCCCAAGATCAAACGTGAGATCAATACTCTTCACTTTATAAGCAGGTACACTGTAATCTTCGAGGTAAACTGTTTTAGCTTGGGCGTTTTTCATAAGTTTATTTTTTCGTTATTAGTAGTATTAGAGGAGGACAGTATACGTTGAAAATGATCAATTCATCGAATAAAAAGCCATTGTTTGCAATCAGTAGTTGCCTTGCAGGAGAGCGAGTTCGTTACGATGCTCAGCCACAAGGTTTAGACCATAAGTTAAACAAGTTGAAGCAAAAATATCAACTACTATCACTCTGCCCAGAAATGGCGATAGGACTTGGCGTTCCCCGCCCTGCTATGCACCTTCGAGAGCACAACGATGGTTATCATGCGGTTATTATTGATGATCCACAAATAGACCATACGCAAGCCTTGCGAGAATATGCCCAACAAGTTTTAAAGCAGCATCCTGACTTGAAAGGTTTTATCCTTAAACAAAAATCACCCAGTTGTGGTACTGGAGATAGTAAGCTATTTGATGCTGATGGAAATTTACAAGGGCGTGGTGGCTGGGGTATTTTTGCGGATGAGTTACGAAAGTTGAAGCCTGAGTTGATATTTCTGGATGAATAAAAAATTTAAAACCCAAAGACACCGATCTCAACAGACTAAAAACTTGTATTCAATTTCTAATCAACTATTACAAAGGTTCATCCACATCTAATGAGCGCCAATATAATAACCGCCATTTTATTCAGCCTTGGCATACTATTTTTGTTATTCCAACTGTACCCTTTATTTAAAAGCTCGATGACAAAAGGGAAGAAAATACCCCGACTGTCTGGGGTTGTATCTGAAACTGTTTTAAATCAAAAAGCCTACCTCATCTACCTATGGTCGCCAAGTTGTGGCATGTGTCGCAATATGACCCCGATGATTGACACACTCAGCCAACAACGTGAGGATGTAGCTAAAATTGATGTAAGCCAGCACTCTGAAACTGCTAAAGCTTTAGGTGTACTTGGCACACCTGCGATTGTTTTGATTGAAAATGGCGTTATTAAACAGGTATCTCTTGGTATCAAAACTAAAGATACCATTTTGAAATTACTAGACAGAAACCTCAGCTAACTACCACATCAAATCATCAGGAATTTGGAAATCAGCATAAGGATCATCGGCTTCAACCTCATCCGCAGAGGTATTTGTAGAGTCATTTAGCAAGACTATAAAACTATCATCACGCTCATTTATTTTATTAGCAGCATCTTTGGGGATTAAGTGATAGTTCTGATCTAATTTAGCAATCGCTATTCTGCCAAGGCTAATCCAGTCGTGGTTTTTTGGTGAGACATACAGCGTCTTAATTTTTGAATCATCGGTAAAGTTATAAGCTTGCTCCTCTTTACCGTTTGATTTTTCAATACTGTTTAATTCGATAATTTGACGAATCTGAGCTGCTATCGCTTTTTGCTCTGCCTCTTGCTTATTTTTCGCATTTAACGCTTGGCTTCTAAGTCGCTTTTCCTCTTCTGCTTTTTTTGCCAAATCAGCGGCTTTATTTTTTAACTCTACATTGGTTTTTCGGCTGATATTCACCGCTTTCTTCTTTGCTGATTGAATCTTTTTTGCTTTTTGCTTATTGATTAAACCTGCACCTAATAATTGGTCTTGTAGTGAAGCCATTATTCCTCCTGATTACTATTTTCGTAGAACAAAACGTACCTTGTCACGCTCATCAATCAAGCCATATTTTATAAGCCATTGCCTCGCATCGTCCGCGTCTTCTTCAAACCAACGCTTTGCTGAGCCTAAGCGAAAACTATAGCCCCAATCATCCATATCACTCAACATTCTTTTTTGTCCCATTTCTGGAATTTCATCGGCGAGTAGTATTTGTAAATAACAAACTGCATTTTCTTCAACAGGGGTTCTTCCTCCTGCATCCGTATGTAAACTTTCTCGTCGCTTTCCATCTACGCATATTGCATGACAGCTTTCATGCAATAGAGACTGAATAGGAGTATCAGGCCTTATATAGACGGTATTTTTAATTAACCCTGCTTCAGGTTCTCCCCAATAAGTGCCTAGTATTTTGCTTCCTTCCTCTAAGATTTCCAATTCTAAATGAAATTTAGTCAATAAATTGCGTAGTAGCTTTTCTGAGGCATCTTTGCTTAGTAACATTTAAACATCCATTTTTATTAAATATTTTAATAAAATGGATCGTAATAACTTAGGATCGATTGGCTTAGAAATCACGGTATTTACACCTGCATCTAGTGCTTTTTTATGTTCATTCTCACCCATATGTGCCGTTAAACAGACTATCGGTAAGTTTAACCATTTTTGATTAGAACGAATGATTTTTGTTGCTTCATAGCCATCCATTTCTGGCATCTGAATATCTAACAATAATAAGTCGATATGTTGCTGATTTAGATACTCTATACCTTGCTTTGCTCTTGATGCAACGATAACTTGAGCAACACCAAAACATTGTAATATTTCTTTAATGAAAAACTGGTTCAGCTCATCATCTTCAATCAGCAATATTATTTTATTTTGAAATTCAGGAATGATTTTTAATACTTCTGTTTGATGAGGTTCTATAGATGACTCTGCATCACCTTGACTATCCGACAACTCAAACCATACATCAAATGAAAATTCACTTCCTATTTCTGAAATACTATTTACCTGTATCTGACTATCCATTAATTGAAGTAACTGCTGACTAATAGATAAGCCTATGCCTGTTCCCCCATGCTTTCTTGAGTCCGACATATTTGCTTGAGAAAAAGGCAAAAATATTATTTTTTGCTGCTCTTCCGTTATTCCAATGCCTGTATCTTTAACCGAAAATCTTATACATATTTGTGTTTTATTTTGAGCTACTTCCTTTACCTCAAAAGTAACACCACCATTTTCAGTAAATTTAATCGCATTTGAAATAATATTCAGCAACACTTGTCCAAGTTTTAGAGAATCTCCCCGCAATACAGTTTGTAAACTATCATCTGTTTTAATAGAAAAAGAGAGTTGCTTCTTGTCAACTTGAGCCGCAAACATTGCATCTATTGACTTAACAACATCTGCTAGGCGAAAATTTCCTAGTTCTAACGACATTTTGTCGGCTTCAATTTTAGAAAAATCTAGCAGGCTATTAAGGGTATCTAAAAGTATACGGGATGAATATTGTAATTTATCAATATAGTCCTTTTTCTTAGCCTGAGATAAGAGATTATTTTGTAATAAATTCCCTGTACTGATAATAGCATTCATCGGAGTACGAATTTCGTGGCTCATATTTGCTAAGAATTCTGATTTTGCTTTATTCGCTTGTTGAGCTTCAATAACCGCGTCATTAAGTTTTTTATATACCTTTGTCATATTTATCATCGTTATAAGCACAATAATAAAGAACATTATAATCAGCCCCGATACTAATTGATGAGGCAATGTACCTACCTGCCAATATACCCAAATATAAGATAAAAACTGAGGAGTAACAAAATAAAGAAATGATCTTATATTTGGCATAAAAGCATAGGAAGCAATAACAAGCATTCCAACCTGCACTATGCTAAGCAACATTTGATAATTCACATCAACTAAGAAAAATACCAATAAAGGCAAAGCCCCCCATAATAAACCTGATAAAAACCCACCCACTAAATAAAGCAAATAGTATTTTTTTTCCTCTATCGCCTTAGTCGGTGTAAAAAGTGAGAAAGCGACAAAAGGTACTCTAACAAGCACAGCAAAAAAAAACCAAGTCAGCAAAGTAGTAGTAGGAACTTGCTCCCACAAAACAATGGGAATAAGCCCAAATAGCACCAGCTCACTAATCGCTGTAATTTTTATATTACGATAGAGAGCCTGAATCTTATAATCAGGCACAGGTGGTGCCACTATATTAGCAAGCCATTGTAGAAAAGGTTTAAACCTCACTTAATTTGCAGCCTCCAAGCTCTATTGATTTCTTTAGGTATTGGATTTTTTCTCTCCTAGCAAACAAGGAAACCTTTGCATGAAAAAATAATGAAGTAGAAATGAGTATAATTTTCTCTGTTTTTTAAAAGGAGCAGAATAGCAGGGCTATTGAGGGAATTTTTAAGAAAAACAGGGGGCTTCCATTACTTCTTTCGTACAAAGGTATCACAAAAATTGCACTATTCTGATTTACTCCAAGATGAGTCATTATAGCCATTCTATTTTGGCTATGTTCGGATAAAATCAGAGTAGTTCAAAAACTCCTTAAATAATAGTTGCTAAAACCGCATTAAAAGTTTCACTAGGGCGCATTGCCGCAGAGATTAATGCAACATCAGGATGATAATACCCACCTACATCCATTGACTTACCTTGAGCATTATTCAACTCCATTACTATTTTCTCTTCGTTATCTGCAAGTTGTTTTGCTAAAGGAGTAAACTGAGCTTGTAAGTCGGTATCTTGGTTTTGCTTTGATAACGCTTGCGCCCAATACATGGCTAGATAAAAACTACTGCCTCGGTTATCTAGTTCATTGACTTTGCGCAGGGGCGATTTATTCTTTTCAAGATATTCACTGGTTGCTTCACTCAGCGTTCCTGCCAATATTTTTGCTTTTTGGTTCTCATTTTTGGTGGCAATATCTTCCAGAGAAACACCCAATGCCAAGTACTCACCCAACGAATCCCAACGCAGATGATTTTCTTGTTCAAACTGTTGAACATGCTTAGGCGCAGAGCCACCTGCTCCTGTTTCAAATAAACCACCACCTGCAAGCAAAGGCACTATTGATAACATTTTCGCAGATGTTCCTAACTCTAATATTGGGAATAAATCAGTTAGATAGTCACGTAATACATTGCCTGTTACAGATATTGTATCCAGCCCTGCTTTCACGCGCTCCATTGAATAACGAGTCGCGTCAATGGGCGACATCGTTTGAATATCCAAACCGTCAGTATCATGCTCAGCTAAGTAAACCGCTATTTTTTCCATGATGATACGATCATGCGCACGGTTTTCATCCAGCCAGAAAATAGCAGGATTACCTGTGGCACGCGCACGGCTTACGGCAAGCTTCACCCAGTCTTTAATCGGCGCATCTTTGGTTTGACACATACGCCAAATATCACCTATCTCTACGGTATGCGTCATCAGCACCGCACCTGATGCATCAATCACTTCAACCTTTCCTGCTGCCGTCATTTCAAAAGTTTTATCATGCGAGCCATATTCTTCGGCCTTTTGCGCCATCAAACCAACATTGGCAACATTGCCCATTGTAGTGACATCAAATGCGCCATGTTTCTGACAAAATTCAATCGTCGCTTGATAAACACCTGCATAGTTACGATCAGGAATCATCGCTTTAGTATCTTTTAGCTTGCCATCTGGCCCCCACATTTTTCCTGATGATCTAATCGCCGCAGGCATTGAGGCATCGACAATCACATCGCTCGACACATGCAGATTAGTAATACCATTATCAGAATCAACCATTGCTAATGCAGGATTCACTGCATATACGGCTTGAATATCAGCTTCTATTTCAGCTTTTTTATCTACCTCTAAGTCGGCAATCTTTTTATACAGATCGCCCATACCCAAATTAGGATTAACTCCAAGCTTATCAAACACAGCTTGATGCTTTAAAAATACGTCTTTGAAATAAATACTCACCACATGACCAAACATAATTGGGTCGGAGACTTTCATCATCGTCGCTTTTAAATGCAATGATAATAAAATATCTTGATCTTTCGCATCGACAATCGCCGTCTCACAATAAGCGCGCAACGCCTTAACACTCAGGTAGGAAGCATCAATCACTTCACCTGCTGTTAGTGGCGTAGATTCTTTAAGTACGGCGATATTACCGTCGGTATCAGTAAATTGGATTTTCACATCATCCGCTTTTGCTAGCAGCACAGACTGCTCACTTGAATAAAAATCACCCTCACTCATGCTCGCAACATGTGTTTTTGAATCACTACTCCACTCCCCCATTCTATGCGGATTAGCTTGCGCATAGGCTTTAACAGGTGCAGCCACACGACGATCTGAATTTCCCTCACGTAATACAGGATTAACCGCACTACCTAAGACTTTGGCATAACGATCTTTGCTAGTTTGCTCTTCATCCGTTACTGGGTTCTCAGGATAGTCAGGAATATCATAGCCATGAGATTGTAATTCTTTGATGGTTGCATGTAGCTGAGGAATTGAAGCACTAATATTAGGTAGTTTGATAATATTAGCTTCGGGTGTTTTAGCCAACGCCCCCAACTCTGCCAAAGCATCTGCTATTTTTTGGTCATCTGTTAAATTATCAGGAAAGTTAGCAATCACCCGCCCCGCTAAAGATATATCTTTAACCTCAACCTCTATCTCTGCGGCTGTAGTAAACGCTTGCATGATAGGTAGAAATGAATAGGTAGCAAGTGCTGGGGCTTCATCTGTTTGGGTATAAATTATTTTAGATTGACTCATAGTTTCCTTAGATATTTTTCTTAGATAGGCATCAGTTTATGGGCGGAATTATAACTGAGACACTCAACAAAACCAGCATCCCTTATTATTGAATAGTTTGAATGCTTAAAAGTAGTGTATTTAAAGGTTTCATATGCTATTTTTCCTTCCCATAAAAT
>DQSN01000233.1 GCA_015663245.1 Leucothrix mucor | reverse complement strand
TTTGGTGATATTAATGACCCTACCTTCATTCCAAATAATAGCGGCACGGTATTAGCGGGCAATGTAGTGTTTTATAGTCATAAATTCACGCCACCTAGCACAGGTACTGTTAATTTTAACGCGACAAATACAGCACCCGTTACTGCGGGTTGGTCGAATGTGATTTATCAAGACACGGATTGTAATGGCAAGCTGGATGCAGGAGAAGTAGCGGTGACAGCTAACCTTGCAACCACGGCTAATACACCTATTTGTTTGATTAATAAAGTCTATGCGCCTAATGGTGTTGTGAATGGTGAGACTTACCGTAATGTGATTAATGCGGAGTTTGACTTTAATGGTAATACTATCGCTGGAAATATTACTTTAAAAGTGACTGATCTAACAAAAGCGACAGTAAAGACACCCATTACACCGACCAATCCAACAGGCGGAAGTTCTAGGTTAGTGTTACGCAAAACAGTACAGAATATGACTCAAGGGGGAACTGAAACAGAAACTCAAAACCAAGCAAAATCTGGTGATGTTTTAAAGTACCGTATTTACTACAATAACTCGGGTGATGGCCCACTCACTGATTTAATCATTAATGATACCGTACCTGAGTTTACCAGTATGGCAGGATCACCTGTTTGTGAGCCACCGTTACCTACAAGCCTGATTAGCTGCACACCATCCGTCAATTTTGATGATGTTGTATGGACATTCCCCGCCAATGGTGTACTAAAAGGTGGTGCCAAAGGAATGGTTAGTTACTCAGTAACGATTGAATAATAGTGGGAGCGCCGTCATCCTGACGGCAACGGACTATCAAGAATACAGTGCCTGAATTTACCAGCATTATAAAATCACCCGTTTGTGAACCACCGTTACTCGCAAACCTGACTAGTTGCTCACCTTCAATAAAAGGTTTAATGCCTATCATCTAGTAAAAGAATGCCTGACAGTTAAGTAATCGTTAAGTTAATCCCAATGCTCAGGGCTGGAAATTGAATAATTTACAGCCCTTATTCACGGAGGGATTCATGCCTACACTTAAACTAAAACATCTATTGGTCGTACCTTTTTTAACAATACTGTTTTCAACATCCGTATTTTCTGCTGACAAACTGAGTATTCTATTACAGCAAGCAGTGGATACTAATTGTGATGGAATCATAACAACACCGTATTCATCCCTGCCTATTCAGAATGTTTCACCACAGCAATGCGTGATGTATAAAATATCAGTAAAAAACATCTCTCAGGAACAACTCTATAACATCGTTATCCATGGGAACATCCCTCCTAATACACAGCTGTTAGCACGTAGCATAAGCTTCTACAAAAGCGATAAGCTGCTAGTAAACAATGTCGCTAAATCGGCTTATTCAGCACAAATTAACTCTCAACCCATTACACTTTCCTCCCAGAAAATAGTTACCCTGCTTTATTCTATACGTGTAAATTAAGAATTTAAGCGCCTAAAAATTAAAAATAATAAAAAAGAAGAAATAATGTTACAAATAATCCTCGCCGTCTTTGCTGGAATTCTCTTTGGAATATCTCTGTCCCTGTTGATATTTAATGTGATTACAGCAAAGGAGTTAAGATACAGCAAACGCCTTGCCATGTTTGCTTTCTATAAAGAAATACTCAATAAAAAACAAGATAGTAGCTATGAGTATAGCCATGATGCTCGACGTATTATCAATGCGGCTCATTTGCGTAATATGTCCAAGTGGTAAATACCTAAAGACCTCTTCAAGTCTGCTACAACAGCATTTCAAATACACCACTAATAAATAATACTTATTACCAAGCAATGCGCATTATATTTGCACTTTTTTCTAGCCCAACTACTATCAAAGTATACGTGTTTAGATATGGAGGTCACACACTATGACTCAGACATTACTTTTTATCCTGAGCGGGGTATTCATTGGCTTGTCTTTTAGTTTATTATTTTTTCGTATGGCAACAAAGAAACAACTAAAAAAGACCAAGCTTAACGCTATGGCAACGATGTACAACGAAACGTTACTTAAACGAAAAAATAATGCGTATCGTTATAGTGATGAAGCAGAAACGGCTATTAAAGCCGTTAGCGTTGCTCATATCGTTGAGCAGTAACTTATAGCAATCCTAATATATTTTTCTGTTAACTTTTCAATAGGTCAATATTTTGTAGTCCGTATGAAGCACTGCGTAATACGGGAAATCGAAGCCACGAACTCCTTTATTACGCAAGTTTCAGACAAAAACACCTTTTAAAGTAACTCAGTGATGAACTTATTAGGATTGCTATTACTTGCTATTAAACCATGCTCTACCCGAATTATCTGGCTCTTCTAGTGGGTCTTCTCCACGAATAACGTAAGACTTTCGTTTTGCCGACTCGAAGTAAATTCTGCTCAATAACTCCGCTAGTATGCCTGTCGTCAAGAACTGTACTGATGCAACCATAAAAAGAATCGAGATTAATAACAGAGGTCGTGAGCCGATATCCGCCCCCATAATAAATTTCTGAATGGCTAACCATGTAAGTGTCAATGAGCCTATTACACCCAATCCCAAACCTATCGAACCAAAGAAATGTCCTGGGCGCGTACGAAAACGCATAAAAAACCATACAAACAGTAAATCTAGGATTACCCGAAAAGTGCGTGATATACCGTATTTTGACTCACCACTCAAACGCTCTTGATGATTCACAACGCGCTCACCAATACGTGAAGGTGGTACCGACATCGCCACCCAAGCGGGGATAAAGCGATGCATCTCACCATAGAGACGTACATTTTTCATCACCGAAGCACGGTAGACTTTTAAGCTACAGCCATAATCATGCAGATAAACACCTGTCACTTTCCCAATCAACTTATTGGCTATTTTGGATGGAATTTTACGCATGATGAGTTTATCTTTGCGTTTCTTACGCCAGCCCTGTAGTAAATCCAGCTTGCGTTCCTGCAAGTCTTTGACCATCGCGGGAATATCCGCAGGATCATTTTGCAAGTCACCATCTAAAGTCACCAACAAAGAGCCTCGTGCCTTATCAATTCCCGCTTGCATTGCTGCGGTTTGACCGAAGTTACGCTGCAACTCAACCACACAAAGCCATGCGCCAAACTCCACCTCGCATTCACGCATTACTGCCACAGTACGGTCGGTACTGCCATCATCAACAACGATCAACTCCCAAGGTAACTCATAATCTTTCAAAGCGGAATACACCGCATTAATCATGGCATGAACATTTGTTTCTTCGTTATAAAACGGTACGATGACGCTAACACTTTCTTCCACTGAATCTACCCTGTTTGTTTAAGTTATGAACGGTTATTATACCGCCTATGTTAAATATCAAAACAATAAAAATAATACTACTCTGGCTGATTTTTTTTGGCTTCATTATAGCCATTGAATACTTCTTTGGCTGGAAAGCAATCCTAGTGCCTTGGCAAACGCTTAGCCCCCCTGCAATCGTCATCGCTATGCTGCTTTTTTTACTCAGCTATCAAATACGCACTTGGCGCTTGTACGACTATTTTTTACCACACACCAAAGGCAACTGGCTTACTACCCTGCGTTTGATGTTGCTGCATAATATTTTGAATAACTTGCTGCCTGCTCGCAGTGGTGAAGTGAGCTTCCCTTTACTGATGAAACGTTATTTTTCAGTAGGCTATAGCCACTCACTTCCCGCTCTTCTCTGGTTTCGTCTACTAGATTTACACACATTATTATCTGTTGGCGCTATCGCATGGATATTCACCACATCGCTAAACTACCTTCCTCTGCTTACTCTTTGGCTATTATTGCCCTTGGTTTTTTATTATTTAAAAACAATCATTCGACAAAAAACAACCCATTCTTTGATGATTAAAATATTAGAGGGTCTGCCACGAAACTATGGCGAATTTTGGCGTAACTACTTTCTTACATGGCTAAACTGGAGTGTAAAGCTCGCAGTTTTAGCATGGCTATTAGGGCAGTTTTTACAAATCGACATTGCCTACCTGTTTAGCTCAGTGATCGCAGGAGAGTTGAGCAGTGTCTTGCCTTTTCATGCACCTGGAGGCGTAGGGACTTACGAAGCTGGAATGGTCGTGCCACTTTTAGCTGTTACCGATGCAAGCACTGCCACAAAAGCAGCGATTAATGTGCATTTGTTTATGCTGTTCAGTTCGATTATTGGTGGGTTGATTGGATGGTTGTTGCCGATTAGAAAGTCTGGCGAGGCAGATGATTAGATATATAGCCAAAGGGTTTATGGTTGTCATTAACCCTTTGGCTCCGCTCTCAGGGAGCTAATAAAACACTATAATGTGCAGCTTCGAATTCCTGTGTTTCGCAACACTACATAACGGGCTACGAGAAATATATCTCATTCCATATTTTTCAAAGCATTCAAATAGCGTCGATAACGGTCTGATGAGATTTCACCACTTTCCACCGCTGTTCTCACCGCACATTGCGGCTCATGGTTATGCGTACAATTATTAAAGCGACAATAGGGAATATGAGCTGCAAACTCGATATAACCATCGCTTAGCTTTCTTTCGGTCAGCTCATCTAACACATAATCACGCACACCAGGAGAATCAATCAAATACGCACCCATCGCTAAATCATAAAGTGTAGCTGTCGTGGTGGTGTGCTGACCTTCGCCAGACTGAGAAATATCATTCACTAATAATTCAATATCAGGCAAATAGTGTTGTGCGATTGAAGATTTACCCACGCCTGAGCGTCCTAATAATATATTGGTTTTACCCTTCATTAGCTCGCTTAGTTCATCTACGCCTTCACCATCCAGCGCATTGATAGCAATTACTTTATAGCCAATATCACGATAATCTTGCAGAGCTTTCCAGTCAACTTCTGTTGCTTGTTTTTCTGCTAAATCACTTTTATTGATAACAATCACAGCCTCTGCATTTAACTGCTGTGCGGCAATTAAATAACGGTCAACCAACTCCCACAAGGGACGAGGTAGCCATGAACTAGTGACAATAAGCTGATCAACATTAGCGGCAATGGTTTTAGGCGTGCCGCGATAGGTGCGACGTGTGAGGGCATTTTTGCGAGGCAAAACTTTTAAAACAGTGGCGTTACCATGCAGATTGGCTTGCCAGACAACATTATCGCCGCAAGCCACATGATCTAGTTTTCTTTTGGTGGTACAACGAATGGGTTTCTCGCCCTCTCGTGATACCAGCAGTTCTGAACCAAAACGAGTAATCACTCGCCCTGTATGCCTTTCTACTGACGGCTTCTTACCATTACTCATATTATTTTATTCTCAGTGCAATGGCGATGATTAGTCTTCAATATCCCCACAATATAAAACTGCGGGGGTATTAAATAGAAAAAAGGAGTTACATCATTTATCACCAGTAGTTTCCTTGGGTTTATCTGACGACTTCTTTTTGTCCACAGGAAACTTGTAATAAGCTTCATTTAAGTACGCAACCACGTCTTCAATTTCATCATCAAATAAGTTAGTACTTAATTGAGCATCACACTTACGCACTTGTGAGTCCAAAGCTGTCAGCGTTGCTACTTTACGATCTTCGCGAGTAAACAGCTCATCGCTTTGATGGCATTGCATACATTGGGATTCAGCAAAGGTTGCTTTACCTTTCTCTGCATCGCCAGCCGCAAAGGTAGAACCAGCAATTAATAAGCCACTTATCGCAACGATTACTTTTTTAGTATTATTGTTCATATCAATATTCACTTTTCATTTGGGAATCCCTAAATTAATAGGTTCCCATCAATTAGTCTAAACCACCCGCCTTTTTCAAATGTGCAATACGTATCGAAGCTGGAGGATGAGAGTCATAAAATGCAGAAAACAATGGGTCTGGGGTTAATGTTCCTGCGTTCTTTCTATACAGACCTACTAAAGCGCTAATGAGTTCCTTTGCACTTGATTCTTTTGCTGCAAACTCATCCGCTTCAAACTCATGTTGACGTGACCACCATGACATAATTGGACCAATAAAAAAGGTATATAACGGCGCTACTAGCATAAACAGCAATAAAGCCATATAGGTTGACGGTTGCTCTACACCTAAAGCATGAAAGAAAGCATCTTGCTTCATTAAAAATGCCAATAAAGCAAAGCCAGACAAGGTCATTAACATCGAAAGAATCATGCCTTTAATCACATGCTTACGTTTAAAATGACCTAGCTCGTGAGCCAGCACTGCTTCGACCTCTGCGGGGGATAAATGCTTGAGTAATGTATCAAAAAAGACAATGCGTTTATTCTTACCAAAACCTGTGAAATACGCATTACCATGGCTTGAACGACGTGAGCCATCCATCACAAAAACGCCTTGTGAGTTGAAGCCTGTGCGTTCTAATAAACCTGTTATACGCTCTAAAACTTCGCCCTCTTCTAAAGGCTGAAACTTATTAAAAATTGGTGCGATAAATTTAGGGTAAGCCCACATCATCACCAATGAAAATACAGTTAGCGCAAGCCATGCATACAGCCACCACAAACCTTCGGTATATTCATTCATTAGCCATAGCACAACCAAAATAAGCGGTATACCAATCACTAACGATAAAACCGTATTTTTCAGCAAATCAATAAAGAAAGTTTTGAGGGTTAATTTGTTAAAACCAAACTTCTCTTCAATCACAAAATTCTGATAAAGGGTAGTTGGAATATCCACTAAACTAGAAATTAATGTAAAACTTAAAATCAAAGCAACACCCGTGGTCAACTCACCTAAACCAAAAGTACGTAGCCATTGATCTAATAAATTAAGTCCGCCACCTAAAGTCCAAAGCAGCAGGATGATTGAGCCTAGTAATAACTCAAAACGAGCAAACACACCTTTTGCAACGGTATAATCCGCCGCTTTTTGATGCTCTTCTAAGGTTACTTTATCTGCAAACTCAGCAGGAACGGTACTGCGGTAGTTTGTAACATTCGTTCCTTGGCGAAGTGACAGCCATAGTTGCAAGCCAAGTGTTACTGCGAAAGGTATAATAAAAATCCAAGTGTATGTGTGCATATGATTTTGTTAAACTGCTTTGTTTTTAATGAAAGCATGACAGTATAAACCATGCGCAACGCCATAACGACGGAAAATAATAATGAGTAATAATAGCGATAACACAAAATTCAGCAAAGACAACCTAATCTGGATTGATCTTGAAATGACAGGATTGGACACCTTCAATGACGTCATTATCGAAATCGCCACCGTCGTGACCGACAAAGATTTAAACAAACTAGCAGAAGGTCCCGTGATAGCCATCCACCACCCTGATAGCGTGTTAGATGGCATGGATGAGTGGAATACACAACACCATGGTGACTCAGGATTAGTTGACCGCATCAAAGCAAGCAAGCACAGCGCACAACAAGCAGAGTCAGAAACGATTAAATTCTTGCAGGAGTATATCCCAGAAGGCGCATCACCCATGTGTGGCAATAGCATCTGCCAAGACCGTCGTTTTATGGCACGTTTAATGCCTGATTTAGAGAATTACTTTCACTACCGTAATTTAGATGTGAGTACGCTCAAAGAACTAGCCGCGCGTTGGAAGCCAGAAGTATTAGATCAGTTTGAGAAAAAAGGCGCGCATTTGGCCTTGGATGATATTTTGGAGTCTATTGATGAATTACAGTTTTATCGTAAAGCGATTTTGTCGATTTAAGCCACTGTTGAAATACAACTGAAACCCTTGCCCCTGTCAAAGACGAGTCTAGGTACACACTGTCTTGACAGGGGCAAGGGTTCCAACCGTACTGCAACTTTCAGTGAATATTGCTAAACTGTAGTTCACACCCCTATTCCAAAGGCTCCGCCATGAATGATCATTTTATAAAATACATTGAGATAAAAGGCTTCAAATGTTTTGATGATTTTAAGACAGGGGGGGCTGGCGCAGATTAATCTTATTGGGGGTAAGAATAATGTAGGTAAGACTGCATTTATGGAGGCTTGTTATATAAATATTCATGCTCAGGACATTGAATCTTTTACAGGGGCTCTACGCTCTATAAAATATAGACGTGAAAATATCAACATATTAAGCTCAAGCGTACAAAACGATACAAAAGTATTCATAGAGCAATGTAATAATACTTTCATTAAGTCCAACGCAAACACATCTCATTACAAAGTAAATAAAAATAATGGTATTAAAGAATATTTATTTGAATACAAGGAAGAGTTGACATTAATTAATATAAATGATTTTTCATTTGAGTTTAACGCCTTAGAAAACATAGAGTTTATTGATAATTTCGGACTTGATAATGAAGAAATTATATCAAATTACTCCTATCTACAAAAAAAAGATGAAGAGCAACGATTGAACAATATCCTAAACAATCTTGACTCAAGAATTGAATCATTTAAGGTTATTAATGATAAACCTCAATGTAAAATTAGTAATATATATCGCGAACTAACAGAGCTAGGGGACGGTGCTCGCCACTTAGTATCAATCGTAACCAGTCTTTACTCCTCAGAAGATGGCTACCTATTCATTGACGAAATAGACAGTGGTATTCACTACACCATGTTTGATAAAGTATGGGAAATTATTCTAACCTTAGCAAAAAAACTAAACGTACAAATCTTTGCAACTACCCATTCCAAAGAGTGTATTGAATCCTATGGAAGAGCGGCAAAAAAGCTAGAATATAAAAATATTAACTACATGAAGTTAGTTAGAAAAAAATCAGGTGAAATTGTAGCTGCTAATTACGATTATAACTTATTTCAGAGCACTCTAGAACAAGACCATGAGGTACGCGGGTGGTAAAGTATGCAATATTTCATGAAGGAAAAGACTCAAAGGAAGCCGCTAACAACAATCTTATTAGGTTTTTGATTAAACACTTAAATCTAAATGTAGAAAAAGTTCAGTTTTACCCAATGAGCTCTAAAACTAACTTCTTCAAACTAGACTGCCTTAGATACAAAGAATTGCTTCAAGATATTAAAATTGAAGAAATATCCAAAGCTTTTTTTGTTCTTGATGCAGACTCAAAAAGGTCTGATGCTAAATATGGTGGTTATGAGAATACTCAACGAGAACTATCTACAATATTAGATAATTTAGGTATATCAGAAATAAGCGATACCTACATTAGCTGTAACCCAGTAACACAAACTGGCTATTTAGAGTCATTAATTCTATCAACCATTCCTGATGAGCAACGAGCTTGCATTGAACAATTCTTAGAATGCTCCGAGTTTAAATCAAAAGACAATGCCAAAGTGATCCTAAATCAGATTTACAAACAAGCTTATCCAAATGCTCCGTATGATTTTTCTCACGAAAACTTTAATGAGCTAAAAGAAAAACTAACCGCTCTATTCTCAGAATAACACCCGCAATTTCATGTACTATCGCCCTTCAAATAACTAACACAAGCAATCCATGATAATCCTCTCAGAACTCTCCCTACGCCGTGGCGGTCGTGAATTACTCACCGACACGACTTTTAAAATCCACCCAGGTCAAAAGGTTGGTGTCACTGGTGCAAACGGCACAGGTAAATCAACCCTTTTTGCTTTGATTCGTGATGAGTTACATCAAGATTCTGGTGAATTTAGTTTACCTGTCGGATGGGTAATTGCTCATGTTGCACAGGAAACACCTGCTACCGATATTTCAGCTTTGGATTATGCTTTACAGGGCGACCTGGAGTATGTATCTCTACATAAAGAGCTTGAGATGGCGGAAGGCGCTCGCCTTGGTGAGATTCATGCACAGCTTGAGGCTATTGATGGTTATACCACCGAGAGCCGTGCAGCGACGCTGTTGCATGGCTTGGGGTTTAAACCTGAGGATATTAATAATCCCGTCACTAGCTTTTCGGGTGGCTGGCGTATGCGCCTTAACTTAATCCAAGCGCTGATGTGTCGCTCCGATTTATTGTTATTGGATGAGCCAACTAATCATTTGGATTTAGATGCTGTCATTTGGTTGCAAGATTGGCTGATTCGCTATACTGGCACGCTGTTACTAATTTCGCATGATCGTGAGTTTCTTGACGCAGTGATCAAACAGGTTGCCCATATCGAGCATGGCAAGCTCACGCTTTACACGGGTAATTACACGGCTTTTGAGCATATCCGTGCCGAAAAACTTGCCCAGCAACAAAGTGCTTTTGAGAAACAGCAACGTGAACGTGCTCATATGCAGAAGTATGTGGATCGTTTCCGCGCTCAAGCGACTAAGGCTAAACAAGCACAAAGTCGTTTGAAAGCATTAGAGCGCATGGAGGAAATTTCCCCTGCCCATATCGACTCTCCGTTTCACTTCCAATTCTTTAAGCCAAAGAAGTTACCCGACCGTTTGATTACGGTAGAAGAGGTATCGGTAGGCTATGGCGACGTTAATATCATCGAAAATGTTGATTTTCACCTCACCCCTGGTAAACGTATTGGTTTAATTGGCCCCAACGGTGCGGGTAAATCAACCTTTATCAAGCTCTTAGCTGGTGAATTAAATTGTAGCCAAGGTGAGATTAGTTTTGCGCAAGACTTTAAGCTTGGCTACTTTGCACAACATCAGTTGGAGCAATTAGACTTTGAACAAACACCTCTAGAGCATTTACGTGTACTAGATAGAGAAGCCCGCGAACAAGACCTGCGTAATTATTTAGGTGGATTTAATTTCAAAGGCGAACGCATTGATGAGGCTGTCGCACCTTTCTCTGGTGGCGAAAAGGCACGCTTAGTGCTTGCCCTGTTAATCTATCAACGCCCTAATGTATTACTGCTCGATGAGCCAACCAATCACCTTGATCTAGAAATGCGTCATGCTCTAAGTATTGCATTGCAAGACTTTCAGGGAGCGATGGTGATTGTCTCGCATGATCGTCATATGCTGAAAACTGTCACCGATGAGCTAATGATCGTTGATAACAAAAAAGTGATGGAGTTTGCAGGTGATCTGGATGATTACGCGCAATGGTTAAAGGATAAAGACAAAGCAGAGCAAGCGGAAATTATCGGTAGTGAAACAGAAAATAAACCCGTATCACGCAAAGAACAACGTAAGCTTGAAGCAGAGTTACGCAAGAAACTGCAACCACTCAAGCGTAATGTGGATAAGTTAGAAAAACAATTAGACAGCCTCAGTACTCAGCAGGCTGATCTTGAAAAGATCCTCGCTGATCCCAATATCTATACAGAAGAGAACAAACAAAAGCTAAAACAAACCTTATTAAAGAAACGCGAAACAGATAGCTCTCTCGAAGATATTGAGATGCAGTGGATGGAAGCCAGCGAAGATTATGAGCAACAGTTTACAAATCTGTCTTTGAGTTAAACTTACTTAAATTATTGGTTAAATATTGCCAACAAAATAATGTGCTAGACTTTAGGCATTGAAGCAAACACTGTGATGTAGATCATTGTGTACGCTTTTTTATAATAATTGAAGATAGAGGAACGCCTCTATCGACTCCAGAGGATTTAACATGAGTTATATGGACGTAGGTTCTGGTCAGGTTGTTGCCAATGCCGCAGAAAGTGAACGCGCTGCTTTTATCAAGCGTACTTATTTACATTTAGGCGGTGCGATCGCTGTCTTCGCTGTTTTAGAAACACTATTGATTCAATCAGGTGTTGCACAAAGTTTCATGAGTATATTATCTGGCAGTAAGTGGTCATGGCTTATTGTGCTAGCAGCTTTCATGGGGATTTCCATGTTGGCAAATAGCTGGGCGCATAATGGCATGTCACGTGAAAAGCAGTATATGGGTCTTGGCTTATACACAATTGCCGAAGCCGTTATTTTCATGCCACTTATCTATATGGCACAGCTAAAAGCACCTGATATTTTACAAAATGCTGCGGTTGTTACTATCGCCCTAGTGGCAGGTTTAACCTTCACTGCATTTTCAACCAAAATCAACTTCTCTTTTATGGGACGTTTCTTGATGATCGGTGGATTTATTGCAATGGGTACTATCGTTGCTTCTATACTCTTCGGTTTTTCATTAGGTCTTTGGTTCTCAGGCGCTATGATCTTATTTGCAGCAGCTTCTGTACTGTACAGCACATCGAATATCATCCACGAATATCACACCGAACAGCATGTAGCGGCATCATTATCATTATTTGCTAGTGTCGGTTTATTGTTCTGGTATGTACTACAATTTATGATGGCATTTGGTGATGACTAAGCTTTAGTTTAACAATCATTTGATTCACTAAAAGGTCACTGAATTCTTTATTCATGTGGCCTTTTTTATAGCAAAATATAGCGTTGTAATACATACTTTCAACAGCATGAACCAAACAACAATAAGCATTTAATTAGAAGGACAACACCATGGAATTTTTACCCATTATCATTCTTGTACTCGCCGTTATCATCGTTATGATGGGTGCAAAAAAAGTAGCGCAAGGAACTGAATATACCGTCGAGCGTCTCGGAAAATACACTAAAACCTTAAAGCCTGGTTTTCATGTCATTATTCCTTTTTTGGATAGCGTTGGCGCGAAAATAAATATGAAGGAGCAGGTTTTAGATGTCCCATCACAAGAAGTCATCACCAAAGATAATGCGATGGTAACGGCTGATGGTGTAGTATTTTTTCAGGTAATGGATGCCGCCAAAGCATCTTATCGTGTAACTGATTTATATCGTGCTATTTTAAATATTACCATGACCAATATTCGTAGTGTAATGGGGTCAATGGATTTAGATGAGCTACTCTCCAAACGTGATGTAATTAACTCACGCCTACTTTCTGTGGTTGACGAAGCTGCTAATAACTGGGGCATTAAAGTAACTCGTATCGAAATCAAAGACATCAACCCACCACTCGATTTAGTTGAGGCAATGGGTCGTCAGATGAAAGCAGAGCGTGAAAAACGTGCCAACATTTTAGATGCAGAAGGTTATCGTGCAGCCGCCATTCTTAAAGCAGAAGGTATAAAGGAGTCACAAATTCTCGCCGCCGAAGGCGAAAAAGAAGCCGCATTCAGAGAAGCTGAAGCCCGTGAGCGTTTAGCCGAAGCAGAGGCAAGAGCAACCGCGATGGTATCCAAAGCCATAGCTCAAGGTGATGTACAAGCGATTAACTACTTTATTGCACAAAAATATACCGAGGCACTCACCGAAATCGCTAAAGCACCAAATCAAAAGGTAATTATGATGCCACTAGAAGCCAGCAGTTTAATTGGCTCTATCGCTGGTATTGCGGATATTGCCAAAGAAGTGTTAAACAATAAACCTGAGAAACAATCATGAGCGATTTTTTAAATCAGCTTAGTTATTGGCACTGGTGGATATTCGCGGTAGTGCTCATCATCCTCGAAATATTCTCCCCAGCTGCCTTCTTTATCTGGCTAGGTGTAGCGGGAGGTGTGACGGGGTTAGTGTTATTAATTGCACCCGAAATAAGCTGGCCTGTGCAATTTATCATTTTTTCAGTCTTCAGCATCGTTGCTGTTTGGCTAGGGCGTAGCTGGTTTAAAATAAACACCGATGAAACTGATCACCCTTTTTTAAATGAGCCAAGTGCCGAGCTAGTTGGTCGTATTTGCAAAGTAGAACAGGCTATTAGCGGCGGTGAAGGTCGAATAATTGTAGGTGATTCCACATGGAAAGCACTAGGCCCTGACGCTGAAATTGGCACTAAGGTGCGTATTGTATCTGCTGATACTGCTGTGTTGACGGTGGAGTTGGTATAATCGAAGTAATTCCAAAACATCTCTAAAAGCAAGGTTGCAATGATCTTGCTTTTAACTCTTGATTGCACTTCTCAAACACTAGGTAATTTCATTAATATTCATCTGGTTACGAAGCTCTACCACTAACAATGCATACTTAATAACCCCATCTAAAACTGTCCCCTCAATAATTTCACATTAAACACATCAGTAATTATTCCCACTAGCCATGCAAGGCACTACACTGTCCACATGGACATCATAATAAAAGAATACTCCCGTGTTATCTGGCAGAAAAAATGGCCTTTTCTCCTGATCTTAGTCGCGCTAACGCTGACTACTTTTCTTGAACTCTACAATACACATTTTTATAAGAATATTGCCAATGCACTAACAGAACCCTATTCCGAAGCGACCCTAGCTATTTTGATGGAGAACCTCTCCTATATCGCCCTCTTCTTTGTAATCACTTGGTTCGCATGGCGTGCTTTAGAAATAGGTATTATTCCTGTTGATGGCGGCGGCGTTGCACTACTCGAAAAACGCTGCTTTGAGGTCTTACTCAAGCAGAACTACACCTTCTTTGAAGATAGCTTTTCAGGCAGTCTTATCAAACAGTCATATCGTTTTGCTCATGCTTATGAATCCATTATGGATTGGTTTTTCTTCCACTTCTTTCAGAACGTGTTAGCGATTGTTATTTCCTTTTTTATTTTCTACCAACAACAACCCTTATTCGCCTTCTATTTTTTACTGTGGGTGGTGCTATTTGTTACGTGGACAATAGCATTCTCTATCTGGAAATTACGCTTTGATAAGGATGTACAAGAGTGGAATTCCAAGTTAGGCGGCAAGTTCTCAGATGCAATTAGCAATATTTTTATCGTTAAAAGTTTTGCCATGGAATCCCCAGAACAAAGCATTGTTAATGAAAATGTTGACATTGTTTACAAGAAAAAAATCATCGCATGGGCATTAATGTTTGTCTCCTTTGCGGTGCAAGGCATTATGACCTTCGCCATCGAATACCTGCTAATTTATCTAATGATTCAGAAGTGGAAACAAGGGAATTTTGATGTTGGCGAGTTTGTTTTATTTCAATCTATCATGCTGATTTTGGTACGTCGCCTATGGGAGTTTGGGCGCAACTTCCGCCACTTCTTTGGCGCAATCGCCGATGCCAGTGAAATGGCAGATGTGTTTCGTAACACTGACTTTGAGAAAGACAGTAAAAATGCCAGCGACAAAAGCATCACTCAAGGCGCTATCAAATTCCGTCATGTTAACTTCAAATATCACAAAGACAATAGCCTACAACTCTTCGATGATTTTAATTTAAACATCAAAGCAGGTGAAAAAATTGCATTGGTAGGACAATCAGGGTCAGGAAAAACATCACTGACAAAATTACTGTTTCGCTTTTTTGACCCACAACAAGGTAGCGTAGAGTTTGACGGCATAAACGCCAAAGACTTCACCCTAAAATCACTACGCCAGCAAATATCATTAGTGCCACAACAACCTGAGTTATTTCATCGCACCATTAAAGATAATATCTGCTTAGGTGAAGAACTTAGCGATGAGGCATTACGTGAGGTTGCCAGAAAAGCACGTAGCTTAGAGTTTATCGAGCAACTCCCTAAACAATTTGAAACACTGGTTGGCGAACGCGGAGTTAAATTATCAGGCGGTGAAAAACAGCGTATAGCCATTGCCAGAGCCTTTCTGCAAGATGCTCCGATTGTAGTTTTAGATGAAGCCACCAGTGCCTTAGATTCTCTTACTGAAAAGCAAATTCAAGTGGCTATTTTTGAGCTTATCAAAGACAAAACAGCCATTGTTATCGCACATCGTCTTTCCACTATTTTGCGTATGGATCGAATTATAGTGCTGGGCAAAGGCAAGATTATTGAGCAGGGAACACATCAGGAATTATTGGACTTGAAGGGTAATTACTATGCGATGTGGCAACATCAGAGTGGGGAGTTTATTGCGGACTAATGAGCTGATTATCAAACAATTATACAAACAGTATCGACTCAAGCATTGGGCTAAAATTATGCTATTATTTATAAGCCTACCCCCCTTTCACCAAACTAAATCTGATATTTTTAGAGCATAAAATGAATAAGTATTTCCTAGCTGCCTTCTTCTTACTTACTTTTAGCATAACGGTAAGTGCAGAGATATTGCCACATCAACGACAGAATGTAGTCTCTTCTATCAATAACAGCTATATTCAAATTTCTAAAAGCATGAAGACCATTAATAAAATTGCAAGGGCGCAAACCAAAGCTCAACAAGAGCTTAATAGAATGAAGCCCATGCTTGTTATGCAGGGAGTTTCATACTGCTATCAATCCTTGCTTTCTGCTACTCAGAAAAGAAAAAAGCTCATGGCAACTAACAAGCAACAACTGATTCGAACACAAGTGTTGTTATCAAACCTTAGAACTTCAGCTTATCAAGCAAAAGACATATTTCAGTTAAATAATGTAATCAATAAAATAAATATTTTAAACCGCCAAACAAACCTTTTAGTAAAAAAACAAATAGTTTAAATGCATTATGGGTAAAGGGCGCTAATAACACCTGTTCCAGATTTTTACGTTTATAAAAATAAGACATCTTAGTTACGAGGCTCCGCCTCGTAACTCAACCAAATGGCTCTGCCATCAACTACCACAAAAAACATGCCAAGAAGCCGATACAAAACCATCCATAACGACAACTCGCCCTATTTCATAAGCAGCTCCATCGTCAACTGGATGCCCCTTTTCGGCAATCCCAGCATAGCCAAAATAATTATCAACTCACTTACTTTTCTACAACAAGAAAAGCGCCTATCCATACACGCTTATGTCTTAATGGAAAATCATTTACATTTAGTTGCATCATCACCTGATTTACCCAAAGCGATCAGAAATTTCAAATCATTTACCGCGCTACAATGCATTGAATGGTATCAACAGCACAACAAAAAATGGACATTGGAACAGCTACGGTTTCATAGAAAGCCACACAAAACAGATCAACAACATCAGTTTTGGCAAGAAGGCTATCACCCCAAATTAATTACAGATGAAGCTATGCTAAAAAGTACCTTAGACTACATTCATAATAACCCTATCGAACGAGGCTATGTTGATGATCCAGCTCATTGGCGATATTCGAGTTATCGTAACTTTATGGAGATGGAGGATACGATGCTGGATATTGATATATTGCGGTAGTTTACGGCAGAGCCGTCAAGACTGGGTTACGAGGCGGAGCATCGTAACCAGAATAAGCTATGCTAAAAAGCACCTTGGATTACATACACAATAATCCTGTTGAACGAGGTTATATTGATGATCCTGCTCATTGGCGATATTCGAGTTATCGTAATTTTATGGAAATAGAGGGTACTATATTGGATATTGATGTCTTACGGTAGTGACGGCAGAGCAGTCTGGATGGGGTTACGAGGCGGAGCCTCGTAACCAGAATAACCCATAGATATATAATACCATCTAGTAACGATGCTCTGCCTCGTTACTCAGTCTTGGTGGCTCTGCCGCAACGTAATAACCACAGTAGTACCA
>DQSN01000111.1 GCA_015663245.1 Leucothrix mucor | reverse complement strand
GAGAAGTAATTATAGATTTTTGAAGCGTTCACAGAGCCCACCCCACCAGCCTGACAAACCACTGGTAGCTGTGCTCCAGAGCAATCTCTATTTAGGCTAGCATCTCCAATATATACGACGCCTACCGAATCAGAAACCCCATTAGAAATGGTGCCAAATAACGCAGGTTTCAATACATTTTTAGCGCCACCACAATTGGTCGCAATAACAGCTGAGGTTATAAAAGACTCATCCAGGGGGGTAGCACTATTTGAAATATAGCCTGTGTGCTCAATAATTCTTGTCAATACTTCTAGAGCCGAGCGCCCATTATCCTCTAGAGCCGCATACTCGCTTCGAGAAACAGATGACCGTTGAGAGCTAAAATAAACCATCGTTGTAGCAATAAGCAAGAACAAGCCCAGCACCATTGCAATCATCATTTCAATCAATGACAAACCTGCCTGTTGTTGTGTTATCTTCATTGCGCTATCACTGTATTTAAACTAATTTCACGAGGTAGCATTTTTTTACCTCCCCCCTCTTTTCCCAAAATTCTCTCATTCCATTTTATTTTAAAATTAATTCCCGATGCACATGTTCCAAGCCCTCCTAAACAGGAAATTGAGAGAGACCCATTTGGTAGCTCCCCTTTTAAACCTCCCGAAAAACTTGAACCTGCACCACATATAGTGCGATACAAGTCACTTGTAGCTAGCTCTCCTGCATTACATAATGTCGCTCCATCTTCACAATTTTTAGCTAAAGCAACACTGCATTTAAAACTTGTACTATCCGCTATATTATAATCATCCGCGTAGACACCTGCTGAATTCGCTCTCATACGCTCTAATAAGCTATGCATTAAGTCACTAGCTTTAGCCTGTTGAAAAGCATGACTAGTTCCTTTCATTGCAATTATTTGCATACCTGCAACACCTAACAATCCAATTGAAATAATAAGTGCGGCAATCATAGATTCTATTAGACTGAATCCATATTGAGATTGAGAAGAGAAACATCTCATTTCTAAAATACCTCTATACACACGCTCTTAACATATCCAAGAACACCTAATCTGATACAAGTTTTTATGAGTAATTAGGCTTAAGTGTTTGAAAATTAAAATTTAGGAAAATAGCTTAATAGCAATACTGATTGCTCCTAGGCAGCATCAACTCTACTTTGTCATATCTGTTATTTTTTATATTTATGACAATGCTAAGCAGTACAGTAGATTTCAAAGACAATCACAAAGTAGTGAATATACATCCAAAAACCTACGCCAAACCAGTATATACAAACGAAGGAAGTTATCTACCTTGTTTGATAATTAATCGACAAATGGTAGAAATATTTGACACATTTACACCAATAAAATATTGTCCATTTCTATTGATCATCACACTATTAGCTTTATACTAAACATTAGTAAAATCTAATAGACGAAAACATTATGACTGACACACGCACATCTAAGACCTCATATTTACCAGACTTAACAACAAAAGAGATTATTGCTCTACAAAATAAAACAAGCTTAGAGTTAGATTTACCACCTTATTTTTCTGACAAAATGAAAATTGGAAATACAGCCCCAGAAGTAGCAATTATCCCATCAGGGTTATTTGAAATGGGGTCTAACAGTGATGAATTTGGTCACTATAAAGAAGAATATCCTCAACACTATATTCAGATACAAAAACCATTTGCTATAAGCCGACATACTGTCACGGGCAAAGATTTTGAGAAATTCCGTAAGGATACCGAGTGGCATCGTCGCCCAGAGTTACTTTGGGCAAGAGATGACGAGCCTGTTATGAATATTAGAATTGCTGACATGAAACTATACCTAAAATGGCTCAGCGAACAAACCAAAGAAACTTATCGATTACCGACAGAAGTAGAATGGGAGTATGCAGCTAGAGCAGGTACAAGCACCGCTTTTCATTTTGGAGAAACGGTCAGTTGTAAAGAAGTTCATTTTGATTCTACGGCTCCCTACGAAGAGGCGCGACAAAAAAAGAAATGGTTTCTCCCGCGCTGCTTCCCAATGCCAAAAGCAATCCCTGTTGGTAGCAAGCCCGCAAATAGCTGGGGACTCTACGAAGTACATGGAAACGTTTGGGAGTTCACAAGTACTCGATGGAAAAACTCCCATATAAACTCAAATCGAGACGGAAGTAGTAGCGATACATCAGCAAGCCCTTGGTACGTCACCAAAGGCGGTTCATGGTTTGACCCTGCCGTGCTATCTAGAAGCGCATCACGTAAAAAGCGGTTAGACGATGAAATGGATACAAACCTTGGCTTTAGAATTGTAAGGGAACTATAAACATCTTTTTTATCGGAACAAATAATGACCACTGTAATTGGCATTTAGACTAAAGCTTAACTGAGTAGCCTTGAGGCCATACAGAACCACAAAACACCCCGCCCCTCAACAGACAATTTCCTTTGTAAGTCTGATAAGCGTAAGATATGCCTTCTTTGAATCACACTACCCAAGCCTTTACTATGTCTGATAAATCACACCGCTTCTTAATTGACAATACTCACGTTCGCGGTGAGTTAGTACAGTTAGATAAAGCATGGCAGGCGCTACAAGCGACTGCTTCCTACCCTGCCCCCATTCGCAAAGTACTTGGTGAGGCTTTGGCTGCAATATCACTACTTTCGACGGTATTAAAATTTAAGGGTTCTTTAATTTTACAGATTAATGCCTCCGCCCCTGTGCACATGCTAGTCGTACAAGCGACATCTGAAAAGACGGTACGCGGGTTGGCACGCTGGAATGAGGAAATCCCTGATAATGCTGATTACAAAGATTTATTTAAAGATGGGCGTATTATTATTACCGTAGAGCCTAGTGATGGTGGCGAGCGCTATCAAAGTATCGTGGCACTCAGCGGTGATTCTTTAGCCGACAGCTTAAAAAGCTACTTTGAAGAGTCAGAGCAACTACAAACACGCTTATGGCTAGCGTCTGATGATGAAAAAGCGGCGGGCTTATTACTGCAACGCTTACCTAATAGTGATGATCTATTACTAGAGTCAGAGAATGAAAGTTGGAATCGAACTTTGGCGCTCAGCGAAACTATTAGTACAGCAGAGTTATTAACACTTGATGCAGACATCCTCCTACATCGTTTGTATCACGAAGAAGATTTACGTGTATTTAATCAAGAACATATTACTTTTAAGTGCCAATGTTCACAACAAAAGGTTGAGCATATGATTACATCAATGGGAACAAGCGAAGCCCATGATATTATCGAAAAACAAGGCAGTATCGAAATAGACTGTGAGTTTTGCAATACTCATTACGCGCTAGATCGACTCGATGTTGAACACCTTTTTAATGATAAAACGATACCTTCCATAGATACCATTCACTAAACAATGACGACACCAGCCACATCCATCAAAAGCATGACGGCTTATGCGCGTGCTTATTACTCTACTGAAGCCTTTAGCCTAGAATGGGAATTACGCTCAGTCAATCATCGCTATCTTGATATTAGTTTACACTTGCCTCATGCCTTTTCTAGCGAGCAAAATAATTTTAAAGAGCAGATACGTAAACTATTAAAACGTGGGAAAATTGAAGCTAAGTTAAATTATGAATCCTGCGCTGATGACACTTATGAAATTATTATTAATGAGTCTAAGGTCAAGACCTTGATGAACGCCCGAAAACAGATTGAGGTGTTATCACAAAAACCCAGCATATTATCTACCATCGATATACTAAGTTGGCAAGGCGTTGTAGAAACACCAACACTTGAGTTAGGGGATGCCATTGAGCAAGCCCAAGTTTTGCTGGATAAAGCACTTGATGATTTAGTCGCAACTCGCTTACGAGAAGGACAGCAACTAAGTCATTTTATTAGTCTGCGTTGTGATGAAATCGAAGCCATCGTAAAAACTATCCATGCACGTCGTAAAGAAGTGTTAATCGCTTTACGAGAGAAAGTATTAAAACGGATTGCTAGCCTTGATTTAAGCATTGATGAAAACCGTTTAGAACAAGAATTAGTTATCCAAGCACAACGCCTTGATGTAACCGAAGAAATTGATCGTTTAAGCGCCCACATTCAAGAAGTAAAACTGGTTTTACAACGCAGTGATGCGGTGGGACGGCGCTTAGATTTTTTGATGCAAGAGTTGAATCGTGAAGTTAATACTCTAGGATCAAAATCTAATGACTCTGCTACCGCACAGGCAGTGGTTGATTTAAAAGTATTAGTTGAACAAATGCGCGAGCAAATTCAAAATATAGAGTAATAACAAGGAGCTTGTGAAATATGGGATATTTCTACTTATCCATTGCCATTATTATGGAAGTTGTCGCAATGACTGCCTTAAAAGCAGGTGGTTTCACAAAGATTATACCAACAATCATCATGTCCGTAGGCTATGGAATTTCTTTCTATTTTATGTTGCTTGCCTTAAAAACAATTCCCATGGGAATCACTTATGCCATCTGGGCGGGTGTAGGGATAATTTTAATCGCTGTAGTTGGTTTCTTACGTTATCAAGAAGTACCTGATTTAGCCGCCATCATTGGTATGAGCTTAATTCTTTTAGGTATCATCATCATTCGTATTTTTTCGAGTAGTGCCGCGCACTAAGGGGTATTTATGTCATCTATATTAATAACAGGTACAAACCGTGGTATTGGATTGGAACTTGTACGCCAGTATCTCGCTGAAGGCTGGGATGTTTATGCCACAGCTCGCCAGCCTCAAGATGCCCATGAACTACAAAAACTTGTTATTGATCATCCAAACCATCTAAAAGTTTACACGCTAGATGTCATTAATAGCGAGCAACGCCAAACACTTGCTGATCAGCTAAAAGGTATTCCTCTAGATATACTGATAAATAATGCGGGTGTTTATGGGCAGAGTAATGCTTCCTTTGGTAATACCGATGAAGACCTATGGCTTGATGCTTTACGTATCAATACCATTGCTCCGATGAAAATAATGGAGCTGTTTGCTCATAATATTGCTTTAGGTGAGAAGAAAGTTATCGCCAGTATGAGTAGCAAAATGGGCAGTATGGATGATAATGGCTCAGGTGGAAGCTATGTTTATCGCTCAACGAAAGCGGCGCTCAATGCCATTATGGTCAGTGCCGCACGTGATTTGGAATCATCAGGAATCAGTGCTGTTATTCTGCACCCTGGCTGGGTGCGTACCGATATGGGTGGACCTCATGGGGAGATTAACACACAAGAATCGGTAGCACATTTACGTGCAATTTTGGCATCCATTCGCCTGAAAGACAGTGGGAATTTCTATGATATAGATGGAAGTATTATTCCATGGTAGAGTGCGCTCCAAAATTACTACCTATACAAAGGTCTTTGCACGAGAAACAAAGTGAGCAAAAATATCTTGAGTTTTCTTGCCACACTTTCATACAAATACCTGACATCATAAAAAACACACTTCAGAGAACCCTATGAATATTATTAAATACACATCTATCGCGCTATTAACCTCTTTCCTATCAGCATGTGGCTCAGGTACAAATAAACAGGCAAGTACCACAACGACAACAGCCCCTGCTCAAGAAGCGGCAAAAACAAGCACTGCAACCGTAGCTGCACCGATTCCTCAATCAGGTGGATATAGTAATATTGATAATGCACAATTAGAAAAAATGATTAAGGATGGTGTAACGTTAGTAGATATTCGTCGTCAAGAAGAGTGGCAACAAACGGGGATCGTAAAGGGAGCAAAGACAATTACCTTCTTTAATCGCAATGGTAGTATCAACCCTAATTTTGTTCCAGAATTTAACGCTATCACAAAAGCTGATCAGCCAGTTGCTTTGATTTGTCGTACAGGAAACCGTACTCGCGCAGCTAGTCAGGCGATAGTACAACAATTGGGTTATAAAACGGTTTATAACGTAACACATGGCATTACAGGTTGGATTGCAGAAAAACGTCCTGTTATAGCTTATAAATAGCTAAGTATTTTTTATATCGTCAGTTAGGGCATTGCCTGCAACGTCTCTACTGGCGATTTATTTTCTTAAATTATCTAACGTAGCACCTATTACATTTCCCAAGCTTTTAAGGAAACCATCCTACACTAGTCCAATCTCCTTCTATGTTGACACTTAATAACTATCTAACGTAACACCTAGAAAAAACTCATCAGTGAAAAAATATTAACACCAAAAATTTCTATCACTAGCCCCGCAATAATTGCACCTGACAATATACCAGCAAGTAAACTTAAAGGTATCCACGACCATTCATGAAAGCTTGCTTGTAAACCTTCAAAAGAAAACATCTTATTTTTCTGTGGTGGAACATTAATAACTACCTTATGTTTCTCTTTATAGCTATTTATCCCACTCGAACGTACTGGCTTTTTTTGCTGCTCATGCTTATTCAAAGGGCTCTTTATGTGCTTTTTTGCCAGCACATTTTTTTTCACTTTATTAACACTCTCAGAAATAGAGCTCTTTACTGTTATAAGTGCTGCATTATCAAAACCTTTAATAAAATCATCAACAGTTTCTAAACGACTCTCCTTTACCAATGACATACCATTCTCTAAGTGTTGCCATTGAGCATCTGTTAAACTATCTATTTGTTGTGGTCGTGTTTTATTTAACAAGATAGCAACACTGTTCTCACCCGCAAAAGGATGTCTACCACTTAGCAGATGATAACTAATACAGGCGAGAGAAAAAACATCATCCTGCTCGGATACCTCTCGACCAAAACACACATCAGGACTAGCATAAATAGCCTCTCTATTAGGTATTGTCGTCGTATGCTCAATATCCTTTTCTAATTGGTGTTGTTTTGCTGAAATATAAATACTATCGACAAGAATTACTTCACCACTCTTGGTGATATAAATTGAATCAAGCCCCACACAGCCGTGAACAAGACCACAGTTTTTTACATTCTCAAATGCTTTTTTTATTTTTTCAGCTAAAGATAAAACATCTGACAAGTCACCATACACCGCTTTTTGTAATATTTTATTGCTAAGAAACTCTCCATTAGGAAGCTCAAATACCAAATAGGCATGATCACCTGTTTGTTCAAAAGCAACAATATTGAAGGTTTTACAACCCACCTTTGCCCTCTCTACTTCTTGACTAAACACCTGCATTGACTCTGCTGAACGCGGGTAATTTTCAGGTAGAAACTGAATAAAGAATGGCGGCTGATACATATCATCAGGCTCAGCTTTATCTGCACTCCATGCTGCATATACATCACCCGTTGTACTCGAAAGCAAACGTGAGCCCAAAGTATATTTTTTATTTGATATTTTCACTTTATTCTCTTTAGCTAAGTCTTGATTGACACTCTGCACTTGCTTTTAAGTCATTTGTAAGCAAAGCACTAAATATTACGGGGCTAAGTAGAGTAGGCGGACACAATAAACTCTCAGCCCTAAACTCTCATTTTTTATCTTTTTCTTCTAAGCCTATGGGTTTACCCCAAGGTATTCCCAACTCTGACCTTATAGAAGCATGCTTTACATAAACATAAGCGGATGAATCACGCACCACTCTATCCATTAATATAGGCAAGCGTTTCATTGGAGAGTTCCTTTCTGTGCTTGCTGCTAAGTTTTCAGGCTGCTGTCCTGATATAAAAACGGAAACAAATAACCACCCTACAAAAAAACCAAAAAGCAATAGAAAAAGACCTCCATAGATCTTTGCTGCTAATGGTAAATGAATCATCTTTTGTTTAATGACAAGCTGTGAATGTAAAGCTTCTCTACTCATATCAGCACACTAACAGGATAAAAAAGGAACTAAGTAATCTATTCGGATAAACAAAACAGTTTTGGCGACTTTATGCACATTAAAATAAAGTTCTAAATTAGAATTTTTTTATTAAGACTTCATTTATGCTTATATTTTACTACAAAGTGAAAAAAACTTCTGCCCACCCGATATTAGGCTGGTTGATTGAAATATCATCGTTTTTAAGAGCTACCATACATAGCAGTCGATTTTCCAACACTTAACACACTCTAGAAGAGAGAGCATAGTTAATTATGCCCGACGAATTAACACATCTCGTACGGGCTTAAAGCTAACTCGATGTTCTGATATTGCACCATGCTCAAGTAAAGCCTCACGATGCCGCTTCGTTGGATAGCCTTTATGTGCTGCAAAACCATATTGTGGATACTGTTTATCCAACTCCTGCATCTCATGGTCACGAGATACTTTGGCAATAATAGAAGCCGCGCTAATCGCTGCTATTTTACTATCACCTTTTATAATCGCCTCCATCGAGTAGTCCATCTCAGGACAACGATTACCATCAATTTGCAAGTGGTCAGGCTTAATTGATAAAGCTTCTACCGCCCGTTTCATCGCTAATAGGCTTGCTTGTAGTATATTTATTTCATCAATTTCTTCCGCCTCTGCACGACCTAAAGCCCATGCTAAAGCCTTTTCTTTAATCTCCAATGTTAGCGCTTCACGTTTTTTCTCGCTCAATTTTTTAGAATCTGCCAAACCTTTAATAGGATTATTTGGATCTAAAATGACCGCCGCCGCGACTACTGCCCCGACTAGTGGCCCTCGCCCCACTTCATCTACTCCTGCAATCAACATTATTAATCAATCTCCTGATATAAATTAAGCGCTTGTTCTAATAACTGTTTATCAAGTTGCTGGTGGATTAACTCGATGCGTGACTCAATAGGACCAGCACTTTGAGAAATCGGGGTTACTGACACTCGCTCTGCTTGAGCATTGACTATAAACCAGCCCTCATCCGTTTTTATCACTGCCTTAGCACGCTCTAACCCAAGTTTCTCTAAGCTATGCCTAAATTTTGATAGACTAAAAACTTTGCTCTTAGAAAAAACCCAAGCCAAGGTTTGAAAACCATCATCAGTGTGATTTTCTACGTTATGATGATTTTCGTACACCGCCCGACGTTTAATATCACTCTCAAAATCAAGCCACTTAATATCTAATTTTCCAAACTCTGTCTTAGCAATTAACTGTTTAGGAGGATGGCTTACAACGGCTAACTGATCAAATAGACGCAACGCTTCATCATCGGCCAAGTCAGTTTTATTCGCCACCAATACATCGCACAGTGCTATTTGATCAATAAAATTCTCATGCTCTGTGTATTGCGAATTTTTGAGGTGATTTGGGTCAAGCAGACAAATACTGGCTTGCAAGCACAAAGAGTCGCGAAAGCCCTCTCCCTTTAGCGTGTCAAATACTTTTTTAGGGTGACCTAAGCCTGTCGGCTCAATCAATAAACGATCTGGATGATATTCTTTCAATAGAGCATTTATAGCAACTTGCATTGATACACCCGCGACACAGCACATGCACCCGCCTGCTACTTCTTTGACTGCTATACCCTGTGATGCGTAAATTGCACCATCAATCCCAATAGAACCAAACTCATTGACTAAGACAGCCCATTTTTCTCCTACTGGCTTCTGCTTTAATAAATCAAGAATTGCAGTGGTTTTACCCGCACCAAGGAATCCCATAATAATATTTGTAGGAGTATTTAGAATAATTTTTACTGGCATAGTTTACACAACGCTTGGACATTATTTCTTAGCAAGGACTGAGGATTTAATAACATCTAATATCGCTTTAGCCGCTTGCTGGCTAGCATTTTTCCGCAATTGTAAATGTACATTATGAAAGCGTTGTTTTACATAATCACGTTGTGACTTATCTTGGTTAAACTGCTCTTCGATAACTTGCTGTATATTTTCAGCAGTAATATCTTCTTGAATTAACTCAGGAACCAGTAACTCGCCACAAAGATTATTAGGCAAGGTGAAGTATTTTGATTTAATCATGTTAAAACGGCGAATAATAAAAGCTGTTAATGGGGAAACTCGATATGCTGCCACCATAGGACGATTGATTAACATTCCTTCCAAAACAGCCGTACCTGATGCCATTAATATTTGATCCGCCGCTGCCATCACTGTACGCGACTGCCCATCAATTAAAACCATCGGCAACTCTGGAGCAATGCGCTTTTTTAATGCTTCAAACTGTTGGTGTATATCTACATTAATCAATGGGCTAACAAATTGCCAATCTGGATGCTGCTGGTGAATTTTTTTCAGCCCACGAAAAAAATCAGGCGCTATGCGTTTAATCTCTCCCGCACGACTCCCTCCTAGAACCGCAATAATGTGTGCGTTAGGATTGAGTCCTAATTTTTTTCTTAAGGTCTGTTTATCTGAGTGCAGAGGAATCTCATCTGCCAGAGGATGACCAACAAACTTTGCAGGAATGTTATGTCGCTTATAGAAATCAACTTCAAAGGGAAACAAGGTCAGCATTAAATCAATATTGCCTTGAATTTTTTTCACACGACTTTCCCGCCACGCCCAAATAGAAGGACTAACATAATGCACCGTGGGAATATTGTGCTGATGCAATAAGGATTCTAGCTTTAGATTAAAATCGGGAGCATCAATACCAACAAATAAATCAGGCGGATTACTCTGCCAGCGTTGTACGAGATCTTTACGCATTTTCAGCAATTCACGTAAACGTGGCAGTACCTCGCTAAACCCCATGACTGCCAGTTTTTCCATCGGGTACAGAAGCTCACAACCCTCGGCAATCATCTCTGCACCTGCCACTCCTTCAAACTGGATATCAGGCTGTTGCTCTCGCAACGCTTGTATTAAACGACTACCAAGAATATCTCCTGATGCCTCACCAACGACAATTGCTATACGCATAATACCTGCTCAGTCCTTAGCGCAGAATGCCGCGCTTTGAACCCGAACAAAAATCAACCATCAACATTACATCAGGCTGATCAGCATATTTTTCTGTCAAAATTTCTACCGCATCTTTGATTTTCATATTTTTTCGATAAATAATTTTATGTGCATCATTAATACGTTTACGTGCCTCAGCATCAAAGCCTTTTCTGCGTAAACCTTCCTTGTTGATACCATGCTGCTCTGTTGGCATACCCGCCGCAACCATATAAGGCGGTAAATCTTTGGTAATTGCGGCTCCCATACCTGTAAAAGAGTATTCCCCAATATGGCAGAACTGATGAACTAGAGTGAAACCACCGAGGATAACATGATCACCAATGGTGACATGTCCTGCTAAAGTCGCATTATTGGCAAAAATAGCATTATTACCAATCACACAATCATGTGCCAAATGCACATAAGCCATTATCCAATTATCATCACCAAGCACCGTTTTGCCAATATCCTGTGATGTGCCTGTATTGAAGGTACAACACTCGCGAATAACATTCCGATCGCCGATAATCAGTTGAGTAGCTTCGTTATCGTATTTTTTATCTTGAGGCACTTCACCAATAGAGGAAAATTGGTAGATTTTGTTGTCTTTACCGATGCGGGTATAACCTTGAATAACGACATGCGGCCCTATCCACGTGCCTTTATCTATTTTAACATTTGCACCAATAACGGAATATGCCCCAATGCTTACCCCGTCTGCTATTTCTGCACCAGATTCAATAATCGCAGTTGAATGAATCAAGCATCAGTCCCCACTGCTGCGCACTTAATTTCTGCTTTTGCGGCTAGCTTGCCATCAACATGTGCTTCCGTTTTGAAGATCCAAAGCTTACCTTTTTGACGCAATACCTCTGCAGTTAAGATCAGCTGATCTCCAGGAACAACCTGTTTAACAAACTTTACTTTATCAATGCCGACTAAAATATATAGTGTGTCTTGTTGCGGCTCGGCACTCATGGTGCGAAACCCCAATAAACCTGTCGCTTGCGCCATTGCCTCAACAATTAACACCCCTGGCATAATTGGCTCATCAGGAAAATGCCCATTAAAAAATGGTTCATTGATAGTGACATTTTTGATAGCCGTGAGTGATTTCCCTGATTCAAACTGTGTTACTCGATCAACCAATAGCATCGGGTAACGGTGCGCTAAAAATCTGCGGATTTCTTTTACGTTCATTAAACTCATTATTTTCCCCTAGGCTTTATCTTTAAATTGTTTTTCAAGGGCACGTATTTTTTGTGCCATTTTATCTAATTGTGCAAAACGAATAATATTTTTTCGCCATTTGCGATTTTCTTTAACAGGCATTCCCGATGAATAAACACCTGAGGTATCTATTGAGCTAATCACCATCGACATCCCCGTAACAATAACATCATCTGCAATACTTAAGTGACCAGCAATAGCACTAGCACCACCTATTTGACAACGCTTGCCAATATGAGCACTACCAGCTATCGCTACACAAGCTGCAACTGCAGTATGTTCTCCGATTGTTACATTGTGACCAACTTGGATGAGGTTATCTAGCTTTACCCCATTTGCTATCATGGTGCTGCCCAGCGCTGCGCGGTCTATCGTTGTATTTGCACCAACTTCTACATTACTGCCTAATACAACATTACCCACTTGCTGTATTTTATACCATTTATTTTGATTTGGCGCGTAACCAAATCCATCAGCTCCTATCACGACACCTGAGTGCAAACGGCAGTTATCAGCTATTTGAGTTTTTGTATAGAGCGTTACATTGGCATGAAGGTGGGTATTTTCGCCAAGACTACAATCATCGCCAACAACACAACTCGCCTCGATGACGACCCCGTCGGCTACCTGAACATTTTTACCGATAACAACATTTGCTCCTATAAAAGCGGTGCTGGCAATCTCTGAACTTGGATCAATAATACTAGATGGATGAATATCAGCTTTTAGATGAGACTCTGGATAAAAAGCGGCAACGACTTGCGCATATGCAAAATAAGGCGACTGGATAATCAAACAATTACCATCATAAAGGACGGCTAAATCAGGCGTGATAATAACAGCGGAGGCTTTGCATGCTAAGAGTTGAGAAAGATACTTTTTCCCTGTTGCAAAACTAATATCGCCCTGCTTTGCATCACTTAATGAAGATACGTGATTAAGCTGCAAATGTTTATCACCTTGCAACTTTGCCCCTGTTATCTCCGCTAGCTCACCGAGGGATAAAGTTACCATCATTACCTTTTTTTAGCTTACCGTTATTTCTATTGGTTTTCTTGATTTTTGCATGTAGGTATTCCAAAACCCCATCTGTAATATCAACACGCTTGCTCGCAGAAACATACTCTTGAATAATAATATCGATGCCTCGTTGAGCTCTAACTGTTGCGATTGCCTCATAGACTTCTTGTTGCACTTTATCTAGGGCTGTATCACGAGCAAAGCGCAACTCTTCACGAAAATCTTCCAAAGCACGGCTATGTACTCTTTTTCGGATGCGAATATCACGTTCTAGCTGTACTTTTTTGACAGTAGAGCCCAGAATTTCATTTGAGTTTTTTTTCTCTTCGAGCTGCCTTATCTCCTCAAGTTGTTTTGCTAAGGCTTGCTCTGTGGGAGAAAACTTCGCCTTGAGCTTAGCACTTGAATTTCGGGCTTGTGGAGCATTTTCCATCAAAGAACGAACATTAACGACACCAATCGAAACTATCTCAGCAGACATCACGGGAGAAGATAAAAATAGAAAAAAGCCTAGCAATCCTCCCCAGAGACTTTGATAAAAGTTCACTCTATCAAGTCCTCTGAGAAACAAACCTAAGCTTTGCTTTGAAAAAGACATATTCCTTTGCAATTTATGTATATCCTATACATTTAGAAAGTTTAAGGAGGCTCTGATCAAGTCCAATTATTTTATTGCTGGCTAGAATCACTCTGATTTTCCAAGAAAATCACAACAAGGTTTAGTGCTTTACTTGCAAATAACTTAAAAGCACATGCAGAGCGACTATTCTTGCTCATTTCGTGAGAAATCAGAAAATTCTATCTCAGCCTAATTCTAATCGACTTAGCCAGAGATTCCTTAAATAGAACTTCCTTGAACCTGAAAAATTTAGAAAGTAGCACCAAGAGAGAACTGTACCTTACTTGTCTCATCTCCATCTTTCGCATTCAGTGGTTTAGCGTAACTAACGGTTAATGGCACGCCTAATGGTGTCATCCACGTTGCACTTACACCTGCGGAGTAGCGCATTTCAGCAGCATCGAAATCGCCGTCAAAGACGTTACCGCCATCAACAAATGCGCTAGCTCTTAAACCTTTAACATCGGACAAAAACGGCATCGGAAACTGTACTTCAGCTGTTACTGTTGTACTTAAATTACCACCTATTGAATCTCCTATTCCTGGACCTGACAATACTTTTGGACCAAGGCTATTGTGATCATATCCACGCACCGAGCCAATACCACCTGCGTAGAAGCTTTCATAGAAAGGTAGCTCTTTACTTTTACCTAACCCTTTGCCATATGAAACACCACCTTTAAGCGCAAAGGTTATATTATCAGTAATAGGCTGATAGACCGTACCACGGTATCTTAGCTTGTAAAATTGTAAATCACTTCCTGGTAAACCTAGCTGTAAAGATAAGCTTTGATGCTGACCTTTATTTGGAAATAGACTTTTATTACGGGTGTCATGTATATAACTAACAGATCCCAATAATTGATTGTAGCTCTTCCCATGATCAGCAACAAATTGCTTGATATAGTCAGGCGTATTTGCCGCAGATGTCTTAATGGTACGATGCTCACCACCTACACTGAAACGTAAAGAGTTATCTTCACCCAAGGGAATGGTGTAGTTGACATCAGCTCCATAAGAGTCTGATTGATAGTCAGTAATATCTGTTTCTGCCGCATTGGTTTTATTATAAAAAACATTAAAACCACGCCCAATACCATCAACGGTATGGTAAGGATTATTGTAACTGATACGTAGGTTTTTCTTTGAGGCGCTATTTTCAGCTGCAATAGAAAGACTCTTACCAGATCCCATAAAGTTGTTTTGAGAAAGCCCTACGTTAAACAGTAGACCTTCACTTTGGGAGTAACCTACACCTGCTGTAAACTGGTTGGAAGAACGCTCTTTGATGGTGACATCTAAATCAACCTGATCACGTGCTCCAGCCACAGGGGAAGTGCTAATATTGACACTTTCAACAAAAGAAAGGCGTTGAAGACGAATTTTTGAACGCTCAACTCTTTCTTTGGAATACCATGAGCTTTCTAGCTGACGCATCTCACGACGAAACACCTCATCTTTACTACGATAATTACCGCGAATATTGATACGGCGTACATAAGTACGCTGGCCTTTATCAAGCTGGAAGGAGATATTTACTACCTTTCTCACATCATCAAACTGAGGTGCTATACCTAATTTAGAAAAGGCGAACCCTTCTTTTCCAACTTGAGCCTTAAGGGCTTTACGAGTTTTTTCTAGCAACCTTTGTGAGAAGACTTGCCCTTCTTTTAAATGCACTAAGCGTCTTAACTTCTGTTGAGAGGCCTGTGAGTTAGAAGATAAATCTATTTTACCAACACGATACTGATCACCTTCATGAACATTCACATTCACAAATACTGAGCGTTTATCTTTTGACAAAGAAACTTGAGTTGAACTAACCTCAAATTTCAAATAACCACGGTCTTTATAGAATGCGGTAAGTTTATCAAGATCCCCCACTAATTTTTGTTTTGAATACTTGTCTCTGCTACTAAAAAAGGATAATGAACTAGAAGTTCCTGTTTCTAATAATGCCTTTAAAGTTGACTCAGGAAATGCTTTATTACCGCTAATACGAACTTTCTTTATGCGTGCAACTTTGCCTTCTTTTATTTTGATATTTACGGCTAAACGGTTACGTGACAAAGGTTGTAACTTCGCCTGTACATCTGCCGCATAGTTGCCTCGTGCTAAATATTGGCGTTTAATTTCTTGCTGAATTCGCACAAGAGCCGCTTTATTTAAAGGACGACCTTTGGCAACCCCTGCCCTTTTCAAAGCAGCTAAAATTGGCTTTGTTTCAATAACATGATTGCCTGAGATATTAATCTCTCCAACCGCAGCACGCTCTTTTACATTAACAACAAGAATATTGCCTCGTTTTGAGAGACTAATATCTTCAAACAAACCTGTTTTATATAAAGAACCCACCATTTGAGCCGACATACGATCGTCGTAAGTATCGCCGACACTCACCGCAAGATGACTAAGAACAGTACCTGCCGCAACACGTTCTAAGCCTTTAATTTCAATATCTTGAAGGACAAAGTTTGCCGCCCAAACACCTTGACTAACAGCAAACAAACAGCCTGCGAGTGAAAGTTGAATACTTCTTTTTATCATAATCATTAACCAACTAATCGCATTATGTCGTTGTATACAGCCACTATCATCAATAGACCAACCATGACTATACCTACCTGAGATCCCACTGCCTCAAACTTTTCTGAAACAGGACTACCTTTTACAATTTCAATAAGATAATAGAACAAATGCCCACCATCTAACATAGGGATAGGTAATAAATTAAGAGCCCCTAAGCTTAAACTAATGATTGCTAAAAATCCGAGATAAACAGTAAAACCGATACTTGCGCTAATACCTGCATAGTTCGCGATGGTGACAGGTCCACTTATATTTTTAAGAGAAGCTTCACCAACAATCAGTTTTCCCATTACTTTCAATGTCATTACGGACATTTTCCATGTTTCAACAACGCCTCGTGATAATGCTTCACCTAAAGATGCGTGACGTACAAAGAGCAAGTCTTCTCTATCTTTAATACTCATCTTTTTACCTAAGTGGACTCCCATTAGCCCGATGCTCTTACCTTTCACTTCCGTGGCTTTAGGTGTGATAGAAAGAGTCTGTACATTATTTTGTCGTTCTATTTGAAGTTCTACCTCAACACCTGCATGTTGCTGAATATATTTGGTAACAGCCTCTACTGACTTGGTAGACTGCCCATCATAACTCAAAATAATATCATTCTTTTGCAAACCTGCATTTGCTGCTGCACTATCAGGCAAAACACTCATAACCACTGATTGGTGAGGTGGCTGCCAAAAACCCATGCCTGTTTTAGCAAAATAATCTTTATCATCTGCTAGCAGCTTAATAGATGAAAGATCAAGATGTCGGGTTACTTCTTCCTTACCCTCTGTCTGGACTTTAATCTCCAGCTCTGGATTACCTAAGTATTCGTGTAGTAAAGACAAACGCACTTCACTCATGGATACAACATCAGCACCATTAATGGCAAGAATTTTATCCTTTTCTTGAAATCCCGCTTGAGCAGCAGGCGTTCCTGCAACAACCGAACCAACATAAGGTTGTACCGAGTTAATTCCTATCATGTAGGTAATAGAAAATGCAAATATTGCAAAAATAAAGTTAAAAGCAGGACCTGCAAGTACAACTAAAAAGCGCTTCCAAACTGGCTGACGATTAAACGCACGGTGTACCTCATCTTCTGAAACATCACCCTCGCGCTCATCCAACATTTTGACATAACCACCAAAAGGAATAGCGGCTAAAACATATTCTATTTTATCGTCTTTTTTTGAGGTATATGTCCACAGGGGCTTGCCAAAGCCTATTGCGAAACGTAGTACTTTTATACCTAGCTTGCGCGCAACCCAAAAATGACCAAATTCATGTACTGCAACTAAGACGCCAATCGTAACGATAAAGGCAATGATAGAGATTAAAATATTCATAGTTTATTTAGTATCGACAAAGAAAAATGTAACAGAAAGTTCATCACTAATTTAATGAACAACTCCTGATTGTTTTTTATTATTATTTTATTTACCACCTGAGCTGAGACTTGATCAGAGCGTCCTTAAACGAGTAAAGTCTCCAAATTCTCATGCATCCATAATGTTGCCTGTTTACGGCTTACTCTATCCTGAACAATGATTTCATCAATCGTATTAGGAGTACCGCTAATCGACTGTTCTAAAACAGCTTCGATTACTTTTGGAATATCAGTAAAATGCAATTGTTTATTTAAAAATGCGTCTACTGCAATTTCATTCGCAGCATTTAAAGCAATCGTTGTATTTCCACCTGCCTGATGGGCTTCATAAGCTAAACGCAGACAGGGGAAACGTTGCAAGTCTGGTTTTTCAAAGTCTAAACGGGCGATTTTGAATAAATCTAACTGCTCAACACCTGACTCCAGACGCTCTGGCCAAGCCAAACCATAGGCAATTGGAGTACGCATATCAGGATTACCCAACTGCGCCAAAACAGAACCATCATTGTAGGATACCATTGAATGAATAGTACTTTGAGGATGAATGACGACTTGAATTTTATCTGCTGGCATATCAAACAACCAACATGCCTCTATCACCTCCAAACCTTTATTCATCATCGTAGCAGAATCTACTGATATTTTCCGCCCCATTACCCAGTTTGGATGTGCTACCGCTTGTTCAGGTGTTATATCGCGCAAGGTGTCAATATCTCGAGTACGAAAGGGGCCTCCCGAAGCCGTCAGTAGAATTTTTGTTACACCTTGCTGACCAGAGACTGGCAGACACTGAAATATCGCATTATGTTCACTGTCGATAGGTAAAAGAGTCGCATTATTTTCATGCAAAGCATCCATAAAAAGCTTACCTGACATCACTAACGACTCTTTATTCGCCAGTAATACCCGCTTTCCTGCCTTTGCTGCGGCAAGGTTTGGTAGCAATCCCGCAGCGCCCACAATTGCAGCCATAACATAATCAATCTGCTCTAGCTTGGCAATAAATGCCAGAGACTTTGCGCCCGAAAGCACTTCAATATCATCATTTTTCAAAGCTATCGACAATTGATCAGCGGCCTGCTCATCAACCATCACTGCGTATTGCGGGTGATATTGACGACATTGCTCCAACATCTTATCCACATTAGAGTTAGCACTTAGGGCAATGACATGATAGAGATTACTATGCCGAGAAATCACATCCAAGGTATTAACGCCAATGGTTCCCGTTGAACCAAGAATCGTAATTCCTTTACTGATAATATTATTCATTTATAATTTTATTGAGTGAGGTAATGGCTAAACGCCAATACCACCAACGATTAATAGACCTAATGCGAAAACAGGCAAAGCCGCTAGCAACCCATCGATTCTATCCAAAATACCGCCATGTCCTGGCAATAAAGTACCGCTATCCTTCTCGTTTGCCTCACGTTTCAGCAAACTTTCATATAAATCTCCACCCACTGAAATAGCAGCAACTAATAAAGATAGTAATATGAACAAAATGCCATTGCCAGATGACAGACCAAAATACCATGCTGCTAAAAAGGCCCACACACCCGCTCCAAGCAAGCCTCCTTTGAAGCCTTCAATAGTTTTTCCTGGACTTAGGTCAGGTGCCAACTTTGTTAGCCCCATCGCTTTTCCTGCAAAATAAGCACCGCTATCTGCAATTGCAACGAGGAATACCAAATATAAAACCAGCAATGGTAATCTAGCATGTAATTCAATAAGAGAAAGCCAAGCAGGAATTAAAACCAAAAATGATGATGCTGGTAGCAACCATTTTTTTCCCTGTAGTCCATTATCATCTTTCTTATAATTAAATAGCAGTTTAAGTGCATACACCCACCACAGCACACCCACAATAATAAGCGGCCAATGAATGCCTTTCCAAAGATAGCTTATAACAGCAACAACTAATAATGACACGACAAGAATAATACGAGAGTTATCAGCTTTATAACCCGTAAGATTAGCCCACTCCCAACCACCTAGAGACACCAAGACAATCATAGAAACGACGGCAAACAAAGAGCTAGGTAATAACAAAACCCCCAGCAAGACAGCTAAGGCAAGTAAAATACCTGTAATCATTCTTTGTTTAAGCATCCTTCTTATCCTCTTGTATTTGATCGCCCGTCTTGCCAAAGCGGCGTTGACGACGAGAGAAATCATCCATTGCTAAGTGTAATTCAGTCTTATTAAAATCAGGCCATAATACATCTGTAAAATAAAGTTCAGTATAGGCAAGTTGCCATAACAAAAAATTACTAATTCTACGTTCGCCACCTGTTCTTATGAACAAATCAGGATCAGGTATATCACTGGTAGCGACAAGCCCTTTGAAAGTATCTTCGTCCATATCTATGCTTGTATCAGAATATTGCTGAGCCATTTTTTTTGCGGCCTGTAATATATCCCAACGACCACCATAGTTTGCAGCTATCAATAAACGCAAGCCATTGCCGTTTGCAGTTAAAGCTTCAACTTCCTCTATTTTCAATTGTAGCTTTTCAGAAAAAGCGTCTCTATCACCAATAAGTTGTAATTTTACGCCATTTTTAGCCAATGATTTAGCTTCTTTTTTAAGCGCATTCATAAACAAGCTCATCAAACCATTTACTTCTTCTGCTGGTCTACGCCAGTTCTCACTACTAAAGGCAAAAAGTGTCAAACACTCCACACCAATTGTATTACAAGTTCGCACCATTTCACGAACCGTTTCCAAGCCCTTATGATGTCCAAACAAGCGTGGGCGATGCTTTGCTTTAGCCCAACGACCATTACCATCCATGACAATAGCAATATGCCGTGGAATGGCCTTATTTTCGGTGCTATCGTCTTTATTATTTATTTTTTTAAGCATCGCTTCCCCATAGATATCTTAAAGGAAAACTCGAAAAGCCTTGAATGAGATAAGTTGATACTTATAGCTTATTCGAGATTCCCTACGGACTTAAACTTCCATTAACTCTTTTTCTTTTTTATCAACTTGAGCATCCACTTCCTTCACATACTGATCCGTTATTTTTTGGATTTCTGCCTGCCCGCGACGCTCATCATCTTCGGAAATATCTTTATCTTTTTGCATTGATTTGAAATCAGAATTAGCATCGCGACGAATATTTCGCACTGCAATTTTAGCACCTTCACCTTCACCTTTAACAACTTTAACAAGGTCTCTGCGACGCTCTTCCGTTAACGGTGGCATTGGCACACGAATAACAGTACCTGCACTCATTGGATTTAAACCCAAATCTGAGATCATAATTGCCTTTTCAATAACAGGAACTAAAGGCGCTTCCCACACAGAAATACTCAAGGTACGAGCATCCTCAATGGATACATTACCCACCTGATTTAATGGCACTTGACCACCGTAATAATCAACCGTGATATGATCTAATATACTAGGATGAGCACGACCTGTGCGTATTTTAGTTAAATCCACTTTCAAAGACTCAATAGACTTCTTCATTCTATCTTCTGCATCTTCAACAATCTCATCAATCATAGTTTATACCTCGTAACTCTTTTATTATAATGAGACGCGTGTCCCAACAGCCTTTCCCGCAATAATGGCGGACAAAGCCCCTTTATCAAACAACTTAAAAACACCTAACGCCATTTTATTTTCACGACATAATACCATTGCGGTTAAATCCATTATGCCTAATTCAAGTCTAATTGCCTCATCATAACTTAGACTATCATAACGCTTAGCATCTTTATTTTTCATGGGATCGGAATCATAGATACCATCTACCTTGGTTGCTTTCAGTAACAGATCAGCATGTATCTCAATTGCACGCACACTCGCAGCTGTATCCGTTGTAAAATAAGGATTGCCTGTTCCTGCTGCAAAGATAACAATATCACCTTGGTCTAAGTAGTCTCGGGCTTGCATCGCAGAGTAAGGCTCACCTACTTGATCAATCGCTAATGCAGACATTACATGACATTTTACACCCTGCTTATTTATTGCGTCTTGCATTGCCAAGGCGTTCATTACTGTTGCTAACATTCCCATCTGATCCGCACTCACGCGGTCTATGCCACTTTGCGCTAAACCCGCACCTCTAAAAATATTCCCCCCTCCAATAACTAGCGCTAACTCTACCCCTTTTTTTTGTTGCTCAACTACATCAGCCGCTGTTTGTTTTAGTATTTCAGGATCAATCCCGAAATCAAGTTGCCCCATCAAAGCTTCACCACTTAACTTTAATAAAACACGCTTTACATTTTGAGTTTCAGACATTTTGGAGAATTCTCTCTTTATTATTTAGAATCAGAAATACGAAGCACCTAATTATAGGCAAAAAAAAGGAGCGTTTCCACGCTCCTTTTAAATATTGATACCACTATAGTATTTTAACTATGCAGAACCACCAACTTGAGCCATAACCTCAGCTGCAAAGTCTTCTTGTTTCTTCTCTATACCTTCACCAACTTCGTAACGTACAAAGCCTGAAACTTCTGCATTAGCGCCTTCAAGCAACTTAGCAACCGTAGTATCGGAGTCCTTAACAAAGTCTTGACCAAGCAATGTAATTTCTGCCAAATATTTTTTGATACGGCCTTCAACCATTTTTTCAATAATGTTAGCGGGCTTACCACTGCCTTCTGCTTGAGCAATAAGGATTTCTTTTTCTTTTGCTAGCTCTTCCGCAGGAACATCTGCTTCTGCAACACAAATAGGACGACTCGCAGCAACATGCATTGCAACATCTTTACCAAGCGCCTCATCACCACCCGACATTGCCACAACAACACCTATGCGTACACCATGATTGTATGAATGAACCTGACCTTCCGCTGATGTAACTAACTCAAAACGGCGTAACTGAATATTCTCACCAATCTTGGCAACAAGGTTAGCACGAACTTCTTCAACACTTTCGCCACTATCTAGAGGTAAAGCAGATAATGCTGCAATATCTGCTGGCTTATCAGCTAAAACACGTGCCGCAATCGCATCAACAAACCCTATAAAGTTATCATCTTTTGCAACGAAATCTGTTTCACAGTTTACTTCAACGATAGCAGCTTCTTTGCCATCGTCAGAAATAGCAATAACAACTTTTCCATCTGCCGCAACACGGCTTGCTTTTTTGTCAGCTTTAGCAGCTCCTGACTTACGCATCGTATCGATAGCAGCTTCTAAGTCGCCATTAGTCTCAACAAGCACTTTTTTGCAGTCCATCATACCTGCGCCAGTACGCTCTCGTAACTCTTTTACCATTGCTGCTGTAATAGCCATAATCTAATATTCCCTAATATATGTTACATAGTTAACGTATACGTAAATTCAGATGCTTAGATGAGCAAGTAGGACACCCCTAGCAACTCTATAAATATTCGTAACTTAACCTACCAATTTGCTTAACAACTACAATAGAGCAAGCAAATTTATAATTAATTTATGAACTTACCACTCTCCACAAGTGGAGGAATGGCAAGCTAAATACAACAATGTGTATTATTTTGATTCTACTTTAGCAATCTCTTCTTTTTTCTCTTCTACTTTTGCTTCATCAACTTTCGCTTCTGTCGCTGCTGGCTCTTCAATTTTTGCTGCTGGTTGCTCAGCCTTTGGTGCTACTTGCTCCGTAGCTGCTTCCATATCTGCCGCAGTAGTTGCTGCACTTAGATGACCATCTGCAATCGCATCTGCCATTGCCGTTGTATAAAGTTGAAGCGCACGAATCGCATCATCATTACCAGGAATAACATAATCAATATCAGCTTGAGAGTTATTAGTATCAACAATACCAATAATTGGGATACCTAATTTTTTAGCTTCTTTAACCGCAATATCTTCATGCCCCACATCAAGAATAAACAATGCATCTGGAAGCCTCTTAAGCTCTTTTATTCCACCCAATGTTTTTTCTAGTTTTTCTTGCTCACGAGTGAGCATTAACGCTTCTTTTTTGCCAAGACGATCCATAGAGCCATCTTGCTGCATTTTTTCTAGGTCATGTAAACGACGCACAGACTGTTTAACCGTTTTGTAGTTAGTCAACATACCACCTAACCAGCGGAAATTAACAAACGGCATTTTACACCGAAGTGCTTCTTCTTTTACTGTGTTCTGTGCAGCACGCTTAGTACCCACAAACATTACTTTGCCGCCTTTAGATGCAATTTTACCTGCAAAATTCAACGCATCATTGAACATTGGCAATGTTTGCTCAAGGTTGATGATATGAATTTTATTACGAGCACCAAAAATGTACTCAGCCATTTTTGGATTCCAATAACGAGTTTGATGTCCGAAATGAACACCCGCCTCTAACATTTGACGCATTGTGACTTTTACCATGATACTTTCCTTTCTGGGTTAGACCTCCGCGCACCCCATTTAACAACCAGTTACATCACCCTTTAATAGGTAAAATAATCAGCACCCTGCTATATGTGTCGATACGCGTGTGAAATAAATGAAGCAGATAATAAACTACCACCTCACAAAAATTTGCAAAAAAATATTGCGCGCGCTTTATACCACAATTTATTCATTGACACCACTTTCCTGTTATCATCCGCACAATAAACTTTCAGACGAAACTGGGAAACTCATGGCCGTTACCATTAAAAATGAAGAACAAATTGATAAAATGCGCATAGCAGGCAAACTAGCTGCTGATGTACTTGTGATGATTGAGCCGTATATAAAAACAGGAATCACCACCGATGAACTAGATCAAATTTGCCATGACTATATTGTCAATATCCAAGATGCCATCCCTGCACCACTAAACTACCATGGCTTTCCAAAATCAATTTGCACCTCAGTCAATCACCAAGTCTGTCACGGAATCCCTAGTTCAAAAAAACTAAAAAAAGGTGATATCATCAATATTGATATCACCATTATTAAAGATGGCTTTCACGGTGACACCAGCAAAATGTTTTTTATCGGCAAGCCAAATGTTGCAGCTAAACGCATCTGCGATATTGCCCACAAGTCACTCTATATTGGTATAAGCTTGGTAAAGCCTGGAGCTCACTTAGGCGATATTGGTCACGCTATCCAAACCTTCGCCGAAGCTCAATACTGCTCAGTTGTTCGAGAGTACTGCGGGCATGGCATTGGAGAGAAATTCCATGAAGAACCCCAAGTACTACACTATGGAAAAGCAGGCACAGGGGTAGTTTTAAAAGAAGGTATGACTTTCACCATTGAACCAATGATTAATGTTGGCAAACGTCACGTAAAACAACTGCCAGATAAGTGGACGGTAGTCACAAAAGACCACTCTCTATCTGCACAATGGGAACATACATTATTAGTCACCAAAACAGGCGTTGAAGTTTTAACACTTCGAGACGAAGAAGATTTCACACCTCCTGCTTAAGGGAGTTCTGAATAAAGCCTTAGCAGGCGATAGACAAATATAGAATAAAATTCAACCATGCATCCTGCTAGGCTTGACTCAAATACAGGAATGCTATAAATTTCCTCGTAGGCTTGCTGATCGCTTGAGATCGCTTTTTCATACAGCCCACACCTATTAGGGTGTTTCGATGTCAAAAAAATTATAACTGGGGTTATAGACATCTTAGATTTATCTGCAAAGCTTTGATTTTAAACCCAATATATTCATCAAAAGCTTTTTCTTAAACTTATATTCACGACCCATGCCTCGTCATACATTACGAGACTGGGGGAGCCTGCCCTTGTCATTTTCAGAATTAAAACTACAAGAAGACTTTGTTGCCTCTATAGAGAAAGCAGGTTATCAGTCACCAACTGAGCTACAGTCCTCGCTTATTCCTCTAGTCGCAGACAGAAAAGACATACTCGTTTGGAGTCAAACTGCCGCAGGAAAAACAGGTGCTTTTTTGATACCTGCAATTAATTATATTCTTGCTAACCCCGTTGAAGAAAAGCGTGGAGCGCGCATTTTAATACTCACATCAAGACGCGACAGAGTAAGCCAAATTAATTACACACTCAAACGCCTAACGCTCAATCACAATATGCGTTTTGGTTTTGTCGTCAGTGGTCGCCCGTACCAACCTCAAATGCGTTTGATGCGCCGCCCTCTTGATCTCATGATCGCAACACCTGGACGACTCAACGATCTTATTGATAATAACAAAGCCGATTTTTCAAAGCTTGAAATGCTCATTGTTGATGATTTAACAACTATTTATCACAAAAGCATGCAAACCTTACTGGATAAAATTCTTAGCCAAACAGGTGATAACTGCCCCACTATTGCATTTGTTCGTGACGACAAAGAAGTCACACCTTATGTTCGTAAGCTATTCCCAAATGCCGAAGAAATAAAAGTAGCAGAGGAAAACAAACCAAAAGCAGCAACAAAGAAGCCACAAGAACAGCGCAAGAAACCCACCAGAAAAGTCGAACAAAAAACAAATGACAAAGATACTCGTAAAAAACCTATTACAAAGCAAGTACAAAAAATTCAACTACCTAATACACCACATATTGTCCACGTTGCAGATGACTACACCCATAAAATAGCACTAATGGATCATTTTCTTGATGAGTTCGCGGGGGAACCCACCATTATCCATACTTCTACACAAAAGTCGGCCGAAAAGCTGTTAGATAACCTTGCCAATCATGGACATAATGCAGAATTAGCAAAGAACTTATCAAACGATGAAATGTCATCTCCAGATAACGCTACATTGATCATCAGCGACCAATGCACGGTAAACCCTCCCGAGAGTTGCTCACAGCATTTGTTGCATTTTGAACTGCCCTATAAAATTGAAAAGTATCAACAACGACTACAAAAACATGCTAGTGAACGTGATGATCCTGCGATCATTCTTGCCGATGGTCGCGACTACAATACTTTAAAAACAATTGAAAAGAGCTTAGGCACTCCCCTAGAACAACAAACCGTTCCAGGTTTAGAACCGCTCAAGCCTTTTGTTTCTCAACGCCCAACTAATCAAAAAAACACCAACCACAAAAGCAGTAATAAAAATAGTCAACAAGGGAAAAGCACACGCAATAAGCCTCAAGATAATAGCAAGAAACGTATTCGCAAAGGCCCACATGGAAGACTAGATGGCGGCGCTCAACGCAAACGTAAAAAACATGTACGACCTGCAAATAAGACTAAAAGTGATAACTGGCAATCTGACTTTGCAGAACCCAAAGAACGTACTGCGACTCCTGCAAAGCGTGTTGTAATCCGCTATAAAGACAGTAAGCGTAGCCTACTAAAATAAATCATTAGCCTTACATATTACCCCCCCTACTACTATGGCTTCAAAACATAAATCCAATATCAGCTGGTCAAGTATTTTATTGTCCATTCTGCTGATTTCGGCTGTTGGTACAATTCTCTGGGTACTTTCCGATATAGCAGGAACACATCCACCCTCCTCTAAAGACCTTACAAAAAACGAATCGGAATCTATTGTAAATATTTTTTCTATCAATGACTTAGCAAACACATTGGTGAACAAACACACTGCTAGCAATATCCCACAGAAAGAAAGAAGCAATATATTACAAGCTGTAAAAAATACACTTCAACATTTACAGGACACCAACAAGCAACCAGCCTTGCAAAACTTACAGGCATTAGAGCTAAATGCCGCAATAAGCACCCTGACCGAATCTGTCAAACTAGAAGAAAAATCACGAGAAGCGGCTAAAACATGGGTTGATATAGGAAACCTACAACAACTTCAATCATCACAACTTGCTCTATACGCTTATAAAAAAGCCAGCAAACTTGATAACAAAAATATTAGTGCATGGAATAGACTTGGTCATTATTACCGCAGACAACAACAATTCGCCTTGGCAGAAAATGCTTATAATCATGTTTTACAGTCATCAGGTGATACAAGTACAACACTCGCGGTTGCCCATGCTAATTTTGGTTTGTTATATCAGGCACAATCTAAATTTGAACAAGCCGAGACCGCCTATTTAAAAGCACTAGAAATCAATGATGCACAAAAAAATACTCCCAGCCTTGCTTCTAATGCAGAGAACCTTGCCATAATTTACAAACAAAAAAAGAACTTTGAAGCATCTGAGAGATATTATCTAATTGCCCTCTCACATTACAAAACACTCGAAAAAAGTGAGCAAATAGCCAAACTGCAAACATCGCTAGCTAGCCTTTATCATCAACACAAAGCACTTGAAAAAGCTAAAAAACACCATCGAATTGCATTAAATATTTACTTAGAACGTAACAATCAGACAAAAACTGCAAGTAGCTATAGCAACCTTGGCATTATCAACCAGCAGCAGGGGCAAGCAAGCAAAGCAAAGGAATTGTTTGAGCAATCACTTGAGCTCAATAAAATAATCAAATCACAAAAAGGTATTGCCGATCAATACGGCAACCTCGGTATATTACATCGCTCACAAAACAACCTATTAGAGTCCGAATCATCTCATTTGATGTCTTTAAAAATATATCAAGAACTGTCCCATACAGAAGCTATTTCCCAACAGCAGACCAATCTCGGCTTTCTCTATCAAGCATGGGATAAAAACGAAAAAGCCTGTAAGTACTGGCAGGAAAGCCAGAACACACTCGCACCGACTCAAAATACAAACCGCATAGAACGCATCAAAGCTCTCATCCAAAAGCACTGCCCTCAATCTGTTGATTGAAAAACTATACTAAGTTAGCCATAATTTAAAACTATCCAAACAATATGATTAACTTATGGATAAAATATTTTTATGATGTATACTAATTAAACAAATGATTAGTAGGGGAGTCACTCGATGGAAAACCAAAATAAAAAGCGCATCAGTTTTATTTCATTCTTGATGTTTGGAGCATTATTTTGCTCTATTATGGTCGCAGTAACAAAATTAATGGGTGCTGATGAATATACTGGCATGTTCGCAATAGCTGCTGTTGGTTTTGCAATCATCACACTGCCTTTCTCAATTATTGTGCACCTAAAACCTAAAACACCACCTGTTAGTCGTGTTGATTTATTGCGCAAAAAATTCTTGGAAGAAAAACCTTAAAATTACATTCTTTCTAATACAAAAAAAGCCTCATGAAATATACTCATGGGGCTTTTTTATTTTCTTAGATGTTTTAAGCTCCTTAGTAACCACTACCTCACCATCTGGCTTAGTAATCGTCATACAGAAAAGTACACACACAATAGAGGTTGGACGAACGACAGGCTTAAACGTAGCGGCATAACACTTACTATCATTGGTGACTTAGTTGTCTCCGTTCTAAATAGAAACTCCTTTGCACTAAGCTGCAAAAAAGAAGTAATCCGCCGCTACAATCAACTATTTCAACGAAATTGGAATACCGCTAAATACCCCAAGCGTTTTTATTGAGCGCTATCGCTAGATGTCAAATACAGCAAGACTGGTGACTTCTCTAATGAGATTTATGATTTTGAACTGGAGAAATGTAGTATAAAGTTCAATTTTTTATTTATCTGAAGCAAGAAATAGCTCAACAACTAAAAATGTAGACTAAGGATCTTAAAAAGCGATGCATAAGGAGATGTAGAAAGGAGAATTAGCTTTGATAGCCCTGTAAAATACGGGTAGACTGCCTAAAACCGCCTAAATTTAACACGATACTCCGTTATTTTCCCACTGTAATAAGTCCTGTTTTCGCCCCTGTTATCAATACCAAGTCATCCGCACTCAGTTCAATTTCCAAGCCCCGCTTTCCTGCACTCACATAAATAGTCTCAAACCCGAAAGCCGTTTCATCAATAATCATCGGTAGTCGTTTTTTCTGTCCTAGTGGGCTAATACCACCCAATAAGTAGCCTGTAACATTTTGAGCTTTTTGCGGATCTGCCATTGCTATTTTTTTGGCTTTGATGATTTTAGCGAAGGCTTTGAAGTTTAGTTGACGACTAACGGGAAGGATCGCAACGGCAAGTTGATTGGCTTGAGTATTCAGTGATAGCAGCAAAGTTTTAAAAACCTGAGCTGGATTTAAATCTAATAAATTTGCAGCTTCTTCGCCATAAGATTTATTGTGGGGATCATGCTTATACTTGTGGAGAGTATAAGCGATGTTTGCTTTTTTGGCGACTTGAGCAGCGGGTGTTGTCATGGTGCGAAAATACTAATAATCAAACAAAGGGAATCGTACCATATCCTTGCCACGGTGTTTTTTGTCCCCACCAATTTTTTCCGATGGTAGCATAAATAGAGCGAAAATCAGTGGTGTGATGGACATTACCATTGTCATCTAAACGCGCAAAATTTGGATGTTTGCCATATAGACCACCATTTACTTTTCCACCTAAAACCATATGTGCCGATGCTGTACCATGGTCTGTACCGCCACTTTTATTAACCTTTACCCGTCGTCCAAACTCAGAATAAGTCACAACTAAGACCTTATCCCACATATTGTGTTTCTTCATGGCATCTGCAAAGGTTTTTAAACCATGTGACAACTGAAAGAGAGCATTGTTTTGTGCGCCTAGTTGATTAGCGTGGGTATCAAAACCGTCTTGAGTAACTTTATATACGGGAGCTTCTACCCCACACAAAATCATTTCAGTGACAGATTGTAAGCTATGCCCTAACTTTCCTTTTGCAAAATTTGCTCTATAACGAGATCCTCCTTTACCTAGTCGATCAGCAATTTGCTTTCCCACATCATGCAGTTGATGTTGCTTATTGGTGATATGCGCTAAGGCAGCCGTTTGATGTGAAGGTGCCACATCTTTAATATAGCGTGACTGGCGAAGAAAACTTTGAGGGTTTTGCATCGTGACACAGTTAAGGTTTGTACCATCGAGAGGCCCTAGACTAACCTGTCCTGCACTAAGTGCAATACCATGTAAGCCTTCCTTATATTGTGGTAATACTCTGGACAACCAACCATTATCTAATACTTGATTCGCACTGGAAGCTGTCTCCCAAACATCTATTGAGCGAAAATGTGAAAGTATAGTATGCGGATAACCAACACCTTCTATCCATGCCATTTGCCCTGCTTCCCATAGCGGTGCGATTGCTTTTAGACTAGGGTTTAACCCTTTTCCGTCTTTTAGCTTAATTAGGCTACGCTCTTTTAACGCAAGTGCTCCACGATATTTACCATAACGCTCATCACTATAAGGAACTAATGTATTGAAACCATCATTACCTCCTTTTAGTTCAACTAAAACCAATATTTTATCTTGACGCTTAGGATTACCTTTTGCAAAAGCTAACTCTGGAAGTGCCCCTGCAGCCGTGACTAAACTGCTATATTTTAAAAAATCTCGACGGTCCATCGTGTCATTCCTTAATTAACTTGATAAGCAGGATCTAAAACAAGCGCACGTACAAGACGTTGCTTTCCTAATTTCAGATCAATGGGTTGTAATGGTTTTGTTGCTAACAACCACTCTTGCATGCGTTTTCCAGTGGTATCAGGCAAGCCTTGCGAAACACCACCTTTAGCACGAAAATGCCCACCGCTCAAATCATTCATCAAAGCGGTTCGCAATAAAATAGACTGTGTGCTAATCCAATCGGCACCACCAACCCAACCTTTGACGCTTGGGTGTTTAAACACGCCCTGCCCTAAAATATTAAGACGATGCTCAATACCACGCCGAGGTAGTTTATAAGGTAGTGTGCGTAGGGTTCCAATGGCTAAATCTATCGGCGACTTAATGAGCGCCCCACGATTACGCTTATCCCAGAACTCTTTACTGGTCAAAACTGTTTGTAACAATTTACGCGTACTATAGTTGGAGTTACGAAAAACCTGCGCCCACTGCTTTATGATCCGAAGATTGGGACGAGAGATATTAATAAACTCATGCCACATTTTCTCGGCAACAACTTCCGCTGTACGTGGCTGCTTTAGAAGAATATTAATAATATGATCACCATTAAAGTTGCCACGTTGTCCTAAAAATGTTTTTACACCATTATCATGATCAGCCCTATTATTAACAAACTTTCCCTGAGCACTCACCGTCCAACCAGTAAAGGCACGAGCAGCCTCTTTAATATCAAATTCTTTATATTTCCCTCGACCTAGCGTAAATAGCTCTAGCACTTCACGTGCAAAGTTTTCATTTGGGTTTTCCTTAGTATTCAAGTGTCCATCTAAATACAACAGCATTGCGGGATCTTTTGCGACGGCGCGCAATAATGTTCCATAATTTCCTAAAGCATGTTTACGAAATAGAATATTTTGCTGATAAAGGAAGTTAGCCTGCTTAGTTTTTTCGATAGAAGACGGAAAATGGTTATGCCAGAACAAGGTCATACGTTCTAAAAAAGGCGTTTTAGTCGTCAACAAATGCTTAACCCACCACGTTTGCAAGCCTTTCCCTTCAACTTTCGCAATCCGCTGCACCATATTCCTACGTGCTGGATTATTGTATAAGCTACTCATTTTTCGCCAAGAGCTAAACCGAGGCATTGCAGGTACACGCTGGTTGTTCTGTTTAAGTAACTGAGCAATAGCCTGATGCATAGAAAGTTGACTAACGCGATTAATCTCATTCCATTCTGCCCCTAGCCCAGTTCTTGAGACCAAATGTCTGGCTTCAACAAAGCCTAATTTTGCCATAGTGTTCCTTACTCTCTTAAAAGGTGATTGCTTCGATTATTTTTAGTGCTTGCGTGGACAACCGTATAGATACGATTCCAAGCCAAAAGATTATAGTCTAATAATATTTTTATTTTTTGTTGTATTTAAACCATGAAAAATGGGATATGTACAACATTACCGACTAGCAGAGTATTTATACATTTCATCAAATTATCTATAAAAACTGTAGCCTATAACGCTGAGGTGAAACCCCTAGTAACTTTGAGAAATGATGCCTCATATTCATCGCAGTACCAAAACCTGATTTTTCTGCGATCATATCAATACTAAGCTGACTACTTTCGAGATATTCTCTTGCAAGATATAACCTTTGTTGAATCAGCCATTTCTTTGGACTACACCCTATCAAAAACTGAAACTTACGGTCAAAGCTGCGCCGCGATAAACAAGCATGATCAGCCATTTCCTGCACCTTAATATTTTTATTCAAGTTCGATTTCACCCAATCTATCGTATTGCCCAGTCGATCAGGCATTTGTTGTATTTTTTGCTCGCTATACTGCGCTTGACCACCCTCCCGTGAAGCCGATATAACAAGGCGCTTAGCCACATGGTTAGCAATACTTTCACCAAAGTCCTGACGGATAATATATATCCCTAAATCTAATCCAGCAGCACTGCCCGCTGAGGTGTAAACCCTATTACTATCTGTATACAGAACATTTTCTACAAACTCTATCTGTGAAAATTTCCCACTAAAATGCTCCTCATACTGCCAATGCGTTGTTGCCTTAGCACCATCCAACAAGCCACTTGCTGCGACAACATACGCACCCGAACAAAATGATGCGATGCGCCCTCCTCTCTTATGCAAGGCTCTTATTTCTGCCAGTAAATACTCAGGAGGTGCGTCATCAACTCCTGTCCAACCTGGAATAATAAGTAGATCGTAAGCTTGCAGACTATGAAACAACTTTGAGCATTCCACACTAAGACCCGAAATTGGTGATAGTGGTACTTTATTATTTAACGACAAAATATCCGTTTGATACCAAGTTAACAACTCAGGTCGATCTAAAGCAAACAGCTCCAAGGCACAGCCAAACTCAAAAAAGCTTAAGTTTTCATACGCCAATATCGCAACACGTAATTTTTTTTCTTGCTGTCTCACTATAACTACCCACAAATTTTAATTCTATCTGGCTTGATATTAACGGATAATGTCAATTAAGCCAATAGGCAATATAACAGCATTCTTTTACTATAATCACACCTTACCAAATATCTGGAGCACACCATGTCATCTGCTGTTTCTCGAGTATCTGCCGCCTCTCCTGAAGAAGCTCTCAAATACTTCTCATCCTTACTCGCTCTCGAAACTGACTGCTGGGATGTCAATCACGCCATTAACAATGATCGACAAGACTTTGTATTATTAGATGTACGTGGAGAAGAATCTTACGCTGCGGGACACCTTCCCCAAGCAATCAACCTGCCTAACTGGAAAGTGAAAAAAGAAAACCTAAGCAAATATGATAAAGATACTTTATTTGTAGTTTATTGCGCAGGTCCGCATTGCAATGGCGCAGATAAAGCAGCTCTACACCTAGCTCTTATGGGTCGACCTGTGAAGAAAATGATTGGCGGTGTGACAGGTTGGATTGATGAAGGTTTTGAGCTAATCCAATGAAACCTATCACCATTCGTCCTGCGATTGTAAAGGACTGCCCACAGCTATTATCACTCATGAAAAAACTGGCCGTTTTTGAAGGTTATATTGATGATTTCAAAGTCAGCGAGTCAGCACTTATGCAGCATGGATTTCAAGATAAACCAAGCTACACGTCACTTGTCGCCGAAGCCTCGGGACAACTAGTCGCCTATCTCGTTTATTATCTGATCCCCTTTAGCTACGACTTAAAACCCACTTTATTTATCAAAGAACTCTGGGTGGATGAGGAGTTTCGAGGTGAAAATATTGGATCACAATTAATGAAAGCAACGGTGGCGGATGCTAAAAAATATCAGTGCGGTAGAATAAAATGGGATGTATTAGTAGACAACAAGCCTGCCCAACGATTCTATCAACAGTTTGATGCTTACCATGATGAGCGTTGGCAGGGTTACGTCTTAAACGCTATCAATTTTTGAAGTAACAACGGCTCTTGATTAGCTGCATCTATTTGCACATACTTCGGGGACTTATTCCGTACACGTTCCTCGGACAATAATTTTTGGATGCCACAATATGATCGGACAACTTCGCGGTAAACTCATCTACAAACAAGCCCCAGAAATCATGCTGGATGTGAATGGAGTTGGCTATGAATTGCTAGCCTCCATGACCACTTTTCTTGATTTGCCTGAGCTAGAATCAGAAACCGTTTTATTTACCCACTTTATCGTCCGTGAAGATTCACAAACACTGTATGCTTTCAGCTCCAAAAACGAACGCTCTCTGTTTCGCACCTTATTAAAAGTAAATGGTGTAGGGCCTAAAATGGCATTAGCAATTGTTTCTGGAATGACTGTGAGCGAGTTCGCACAATTTGTTCGTGCCGATGATGTAGTCGCACTGACTCGCCTACCTGGAGTTGGCAAGAAAACGGCAGAGCGTTTAATTATTGAAATGCGCGATCGATTACCAGAAATTGATGGTGATGACGCCACTACTTCGGACTCGTCCACACATACGCCCTCACAAAAACAGCTCGAAGCCGAAGCCATTACCGCCCTACTCGCTTTAGGCTATAAACCACCACAAGCTAGCCGCATGGTGACATCAATCAGCACTGAAAACTTATCTGCCGAAGAAATGATCCGCCTAGCACTCAAGGCTAGTTTGTCATGATTGATGATAGCGACCGTATTATCTCACCCATTGCAGGGCTAGATGAACTCACCGAAGAACACATTCGCCCCAAGTATCTAGATGATTATATTGGGCAACCCGTGGTACGCGAGCAAATGGAGATATTTATCCCCGCCGCAAAAGCACGTGGTGAAGCCTTAGATCATGTGCTTATTTTTGGCCCTCCAGGATTAGGAAAAACCACGCTTTCACATATCATTGCTAATGAGTTGGGTGCAAATATGCGCTCAACCTCAGGGCCTGTGTTAGAAAAAGCGGGAGATTTAGCCGCACTACTGACTAATTTAGAACCACACGACGTATTATTTATTGATGAAATTCATCGCCTAAGCCCTGCAATCGAGGAAATTTTATATCCTGCAATGGAAGATTTTCAGCTGGATATTATGATAGGCGAAGGCCCAGCCGCACGCTCTATCAAATTAGATTTACCCCCCTTCACATTAGTAGGCGCAACCACTAGAGCAGGCTTACTTACCGCTCCATTGCGTGATCGTTTTGGTATCGTGCAACGGCTCGAATTTTACAATGTAGAAGACCTTAGCTACATCATCAACCGCGCCGCAGGTATTATCAAAGTATCTATTGACGAAGGTGGAGCTGCTGAAATTGCACGTCGCTCGCGGGGAACACCACGCATTGCCAACCGTTTACTACGCCGAGTGCGCGACTTTGCACAAATAAAAGCAGATGGATATATTACCGCCACAATCGCAAATGACGCTTTAAACATGCTAAATGTCGATAGCGAAGGTTTAGATCATATGGATAGGCGCTTACTACTCGCCATTATGGAAAAATTTGATGGCGGCCCCGTTGGTTCTAACAGCCTAGCAGCCGCGATAGGAGAAGAACGTGGGACAATTGAAGAAGTATTAGAACCTTTTTTGATTCAACAAGGCTTTTTGATGCGCACACCTAGGGGGCGAGTTGCTACACGCTATGCTTGGCAGTATTTTGGGCTTAATCCGCCAAAAACCATTGATTGATCTCTGTATTGTATTTCCCAAGCTTATAAAGAATCCGCCCAATCTAGGTCTCCAGCGCAGGAGTCCTAAGCTTGACTAGGAAGTCTCTTTAATTAAGTAAAAAATTAATATCATGCCTGATGACGCTATCGTTTATCAGACTTACTGTGCTCACATAAACCTTATAAAAAAAGGATAAAAATTGGAATCATTTCTTTCATCAATTGACTATAAAGATCCTATTTGGATCTCTATTGCCTTTCTATTTGGCGCATTAAGTCGTGGCATAGGCTTACCTCCACTTGTCGTATTTCTGGTAGCAGGGTTCGTATTGAATATTTTTGGTGTCACTGGTGGACACTTTCTTAATGAAATGGCTGATCTTGGTATTGCCCTATTACTTTTCACCATTGGCTTAAAGTTAAAATTAAAAGATTTACTTAAAGTTGAAATTTGGGGTAGTGCACTTTCGCATATGCTAATTTTCACCCTAGTTTCTGTTGCAATATTTTTATTGTTAACACAGTTGAATTTTCCACTGTTTAGCGAACTAACTATCACAAGTGCCTTAATTATTAGTTTTGCATTGTCTTTTTCAAGCACTGTTTTTGTGGTTAAGGCATTAGACGAACGTGGCGACTTTC
>DQSN01000180.1 GCA_015663245.1 Leucothrix mucor | reverse complement strand
TTTTTGCTTGGAGGTGGGAATTGTTGATAGTTTGATTATTTTTTTGTCTATCGCTAAAATATCACTGTTACTAATTGTTGGTTTGTCATCGCTTGTACTATTGTTTGTATTATCCGCCATGAGGATAGAAGGGGTGAGAAATAGTAGGCTTAATATCAGTAAATTCTTCATAATGTCTTCTTTCTGTCGGCAGTCCATTGTTGTTCCATTGCGACTAATTGTTCCATCTCTTGTTGTGTAAAACCAGCTTGTAGACGAGCTTCGGTATAAAAGGGTGCACGAAGCGGCGCACCCATATATTCCATTAATAATTCTCTGAAAGTTGCTTCGGACTCCAGATTTCTTTTCTCACAGCAGTAATGAAACCATTTAGAGCCTATTGCCACATGACCAATTTCATCTCGCAAGATAATCTCTAAAATATCAACTGTTTCTTGGTCTCCCACTTTTTCTAAGCGTTCCATCATGCCAGGTGTTACATCAAGCCCTCTTGCTTCTAGCACACGAGGAACTAATGCCATTCTCACTAATACATCATGGTCTGTTTTAACCGTCATTTCCCATAAGCCGTTGTGTGCTTGCATATCACCATAGCTAAACCCCATTTTTTCAAGACGGTCACGTAATAGAGTAAAGTGATAAGCTTCTTCCGATGCTACTTGTAGCCAATCAATATAAAAATCAGCAGGCATATCTTGGAAGCGGTAAACAGCATCTAAGGCGAGGTTGATGGCATTAAATTCAATATGAGTAATGGCATGGATTAAGTTAGCTCGACCAATTTCTGAGTTTAGTTTGCGATGTTTTAATTGCTTTGGAGAGATAAGTTCTGGCTTTGAAGGTCGTCCAGGAATAGGAATGGTTTTAATGGGGTATGAGCTGGGGGAGATTTTGAGTTTTTTTTGTTCGGAATATAAGGTATCAACTTGTTGAAGTTTTAACGTTATATTAGCTTCCATGAGTGCTTGATAAGCAAGTTGGTGAATGTTCATGGAAGCACAGTATATTGGTTTTCAATAATAATTGTGTTTATTTTTCTGTGTATAATCTTCATATGAATTCATATGAAAGTTATTTGGCATGATTAAGGTATGTACACGGAATAACTTCCCTATCTTATAACATAGAGTTTTTGTGTCAGATGGGGTGACCTCATGAGAAACATAATTATTCTACGTAACGAATGAGATCATTCCATCTGGAGCAAAAAGGCAAGTTAAAATCGGGAAGATATTTTGTGCATATCCCTAAGGCTAAAGACTGAAAGCAAAAGAACTTTCAGTCCTAAGTTCATAGCCTAAACATTAAATGATGAACCGCATCCACAGGTTGTGGTGGCGTTAGGGTTACGGATAACAAACTGTGATCCTTCTAAACCTTCGGTGTAATCAATGTCGGCCCCAATAAGGTATTGGAAGCTCATTGGGTCGATGAGTAAAGTAACGCCATCATTGGTAACGCTTGTATCGCCATCATTGGTATTTTCATCAAAAGTGAATCCGTACTGGAATCCAGAACAGCCGCCACCTGATACAAAAACACGAAGCTTTAAGCTGTCATTTTGCTCTTCTTCTATAAGTGTTTTTACTTTAGCTGCTGCCGCATCCGTGAAATTAAGGGGGGCATCAGAGGGGCTTGCTGTTTCGATTGCTGTTTGTGCTGACATTGTATTTCTCCTAAATTGACTGTCACTTGATACCTATGGTATCTAACTCTGCGTTGTCGTGCGAGTAATCTGACAATCTACAGTGATTTAGTTTAGCGTCAGCAATAAGCTATCGATTAGTTACTGCTTTCGCTGTCTGTTGGATTATCTACATTAGCAGATTCTATAGCTGCCTCGACGGCATCATTTAGTTCTTGATGCATGAGCTTGCCGTTAACGCCAGCTCCCACCGCCATTTCTAATAAATTGTAGTGTAGATTACCATTGATGCGGGCTTTTGGGTGTAATTCAACTTTTTTTGTCCCCACGACATTGCCATCAATACGCCCATTAGCATAGATGTTTGCGGCGTGGGCATCTCCAATAATATGTCCTTTTTCACCTAATATTAGTGTTGAGTTAGGGTCTTCAGAGTAAAGATTGCCTTCGATAGAGCCGTCAATGCTAAAAGCACCTGTAAAACTAATATCACCAACAATATTTACATTACTACCAATCCATGTTTCTATTTTTGGCTTGTCATCGGTACTTTCTGGAGCTGTATTTTTCGTTTTTGGTGTTTGACTTTTTTTCCCAAACATATTCTCCCTCCTATGGAGTGCTTTATGGTAATAAAGCAGGTTGCATCAATGCAGTTGTTTCATCAAAACCGAGCATTAAATTCATATTTTGGACTGCTTGCCCAGCTGCGCCTTTAACCAAGTTATCAATAACAGATAACACCACAATACGCGATCCTGTGGCTGGTTGGTGTGGTGATATTCGGCACATATTGGAGCTTTTTACCGAACGTGTTTCAGGGTGCGATCCCTCTGGAAGCACGTCAACAAAAGGCTCATTAGTATAAAAATCTTCATACAATTTTTGTAAGTTTTGATTTTCTTTAATACCATCTAACTCTTTAACATACAGTGTTGCGTGTATGCCGCGAATAATAGGTAATAAATGTGGCGTAAAGTTAAGATCAACCTCTTCCCCGCAAGCCAGTGATAAGGTTTGCACTATTTCAGGTTGATGGCGATGACCATCAACGGCATAAGCTTTAAAACTTTCGCCTGCTTCACTGAGTAAAGTGCCAACATTGGCTTGACGTCCAGCTCCACTAATACCCGATTTAGTGTCGGCAATAATATCAGTAAGATGAATGTTTCCTGATTGAATTAAAGGCAGAAGGCCTAAAGTTACTGCTGTTGGGTAGCAGCCAGGGTTAGCAACTAATCTCGCTTGTTTAACCATTTCACGGTTAATTTCTGGTAGACCATAAACAGCCTCCTCTAAAAGCTCAGGACAAGCGTGCGTCATGCCGTACCATTTGCTCCATACATCAACGTCTTTAATACGAAAATCCGCGGCCAAGTCGATAACCTTTGTATCAGCTGCTAATAGTGCGGGGGTTTGCTTCATTGCGACGCCATTGGGTGTTGCAAAGAAAACAAGGTCGCAATCAGCAAGCTCATCACTATTAGGGTCGCTAAAACATAAGTCGATAAAGCCACGTAAATTGGGGAACATTGCGTCGACACGCATACCTACATTAGAGCGTGATGTTACAAATGAAATCTCTATATGAGGGTGTGTAGCAAGTATCCGTAGTAGCTCAACACCCGTGTAACCTGTTGCGCCAACAATGCCTATTTTCTTTTTCATATGATTTTTAAGAAGTTCCTGATTGTTTTTGTCTATTTAATACGTCTTTTACGAGTAATGGTTTTAGTTCTTGCATCGCGAGTTCATAAACTTGGCGTTTAAAATAAACTACTTCTTGTGTTGGGTAGGAGTAGTCTACCCAGCACCAATCATCAAACTCGGGTATCTTTGTTGCGCGTAAATTCACGCTATTATCTGAGCACATCAAGCGTAATAAAAACCAACGTTGCTTTTGACCAATACAAGTTGGTGTTGAGCGGTGACGAATCATATGTTTAGGTAGGCGGTAACGTAACCAATCTTGAGTACAGCCAATAACTTCAACATGTTTGGATAGTAACCCTGTTTCTTCATGTAGCTCTCTGTACATCGCTTCCAGAGGTGTTTCACCAGGGTCTATACCGCCTTGGGGGAATTGCCACGAAGTTTGACCAATTCGTTTACCCCAAAATACATCGCCATCGCAATTCGCAAGGATAATGCCAACATTGGCTCTAAAACCTTCCTTATCAATCACAATAGTTCTCCAAAAATTGATTAGCAAAGTAGGTGGGCTGAATTATTTCACTTGTTTTAGGGGGAATCTATTAATTCTTTTGATCTATGGGGGTTAGGACTGAGGGTTTAATACCATCAGAGCTTCCTTAACTAGAGATTTCCTTCGCCAAGTGTTCTATTCAAGCGGAGCACCGTTGCTAAATTTAATGTCCACATTCTTCCATATCGAGCATGAATCATCAAATTTAAAGCGGTACAATCTCTATTTTTTTAAAATTAAATTAACAACATGGTTGGTAATATGACTTTAGCATTATTTGATCTTGATAATACTTTGCTCAGTGGCGATAGTGATTATGAATGGGGGGGGTTCCTCGTAAGAAAAAAACTGGTTGATGAGACAGTCTATGAAGCTGCCAATATTCACTTTTATGAGCAATATAAGCAGGGAGTATTGGATATACATGAGTTCTCAGCCTTTAGTTTTACCCCTCTTGCTGAACGAAGTATGGAAGAATTGAAAATATTGCATCAAGAGTTTATGCAAGAAGTGATTAGTTCTTTAATGGGTGATAAAGCCAAAGCCCTAGTAGAGCAGCACCGCGAAGCAGGGCATACCTTGATGGTGATAACTGCAACCAATAGTTTTATTACTCGCCCCATAGTAGAAGCCTTTGGAATAGAGCATCTTTTAGCAACAGAGCCTAAGATAGTAAATGGACGCTACACAACAAAGATTGACGGAACACCTTGTTTTCATCAAGGAAAAGTTGTGCGCCTTGATGCTTGGTTAGAGCAACACAATGTATCCTTAGATGGCAGCTATTTTTATAGCGATTCACATAATGACTTGCCGTTATTGGAAAAAGTAGCCCACCCCATTGCTGTTGACCCTGATGAAAAATTGGCAGAGATTGCAAACCAGAAGGGGTGGAAGGTAATGTCATTGCGTAGCATCAATTCGTAGCCTGCACTGCCGCAGGTTACGAGATATTATTGGTCGCTATCTTTACGGTCATCAATAGCATTTTTTGTTTTATCAAAACTGCTACGTGTTTTATCCATTCCTTTTTTTGCTAGAGCAGTGATGCCTGTTGCTGCAAACATGCTTTTAATGTCTTTACTTATTTTATTCTCATGCTTGGGTTTTTGTGTGGAATGTTTGTCATCAGGGGTAGAAGCCTCGGTGGTTGTTTCATTGTTTATGCTGTCTGCATTATTAAAATCATCAAACTTGTTTTTCATTTTTGTGAAAAAGCTTTTTTCTGTCTGAGAGGAAGGCTCATCACTATTTGTTGATGTTTGCGATGTAATACTTTCCTTAGCTTTATTAGCACCTGATTTTATTTTGCTTGAGATGTTAGATGAGTTGAGTTTATTGTTAATATCAGAAGTATCATTCTTTTGCGCTTGAACAGCATCAGATAATAAATTATCTTTTTCAGTTAGTTGACCCATCAATTCTTTTTCTTTAGCAATAAATCCTTCGACTAAGCGACTCGTTTGTAGTTTTTCTGTTTCTAACTCTTTTCTTGTATTGAATAGTTCCTCCTCGGCAGAAATAAGGTCTGATTTTTTTATATGTAATTGTGTTGCCAA
>DQSN01000252.1 GCA_015663245.1 Leucothrix mucor | reverse complement strand
GGGGTATACCCCATTTAGGGTAGGATTATTTTTTGTGAATATTAGATATAATTTTTAAGGTCTTGAGGGTTAAGTGACCGCTAGTTTTTGTCTTTCTCAAAAAGAGTTATAGGCAAAAATTAATGTGTCGAAACTAAATTATTTTGTTCAAAGTTCAAAGTTTAAAGAGGTAACATACAATGGCAACTCTAGCGGGTACAGAAGTAGAAGTAACAGAGTTCGGTTATTTAGAAAATATAAATGATTGGAATGAAGACGTAATGCAAGCGTTAGCAGCAGCTGATGGTATTGAGCTAACAAATAAGCATATTGATATTATAAACTTTCTTCGCGAAGAACATGTAAGCAAAGGTGAAGAGCCTAATGAACGTGCTATCGTCAAGGCAATGAAAGATCTTTGGGGTGAGAAAAAGCTAAAAAGTAAAGATTGCTTTGCACTATTCCCAAATGCACCTAGTAAAGAAGGACGCAAGATGGCAGGTTTGCCAAAAAGTAACCGTAAAGGCGGATACTAAAATATTTAAAAATAGCTAATCCTATTTGATTTTAGAAAGGTGGTGTCATTTATTTGCACCACCTTTTTTTATATTTGAGAGTTTTTATAAAAAAGCAAAGCGATTTAGGATATTGTATTTGTTATATTGCATTTCCTTATAGATATTGGGAAACGTAATACAATATTTTTAAAGGGAAAAACGAATATGAGTAATGTTATCGCTGCTTTATTATTGATTGCGACTTTTGCCATGAGTTATTTTTGGCTTTTTGATTGAGCTGGGTTTCTCTGAAAAAGAACTTTAGCCTGTCCACTTCTATTGGACTTTAAGTAGTAGTGGTGCTGAGGCGGCGCGCTTGTAATCAATCGTCGCATCAAAACATGAGTAATGCCTTCCTCCATAAATTCCTCCCCATAGCGCTCAAACTCCAATTTTTCATAAAATGCTACTGCCTGTTCCTGTGCGCCTAAATAAACATATTTCAAACCCATTTTTCGAGCTTCTATAAAAAACATCTGTAAAATTTTTGTTCCCACGCCTGATTGACGATAAGGTTTTAAAACTGCTAAACGTCCAATATGCCCATCCTTTTGCATCCGCCCTGTAGCAATCATTTTATTATTTTTTTCAATTAGGATGTGCAGACAGAGCGGGTCTAAGCCATCAAGGTCAGCGTCAGCATCGATGCTTTGCTCTAGCGTGAAAACAGTTTGGCGTATCTCGCAGATTATGGGGCTGTATTGTTGGTCAAATTTGATGATGTGGGCTTTTTTCATATTAACTATGTCATCAGTTTCTAATTGCTATTGGTCGTATCATCTCTAAACTTTTTTCGTTATTATTGCTACCTTTTTTATTGCGAGGTATCTCTGCTGGTCTTTAGTTCAACATATTAGAGTATGCTAGTTAGAGCTACATTTAAAAACCTAAAATAGAATTAATTTATGCAAAAATTTGAAATTGAGGGCGGTGTACCACTAGAAGGGGAAGTGGTTATTTCGGGTGCTAAAAATGCAGTGTTGCCTTTGCAGGCGGCGGCATTATTGGCAAATGGAGAAATGACGATTCGTAATGTGCCACGTTTAAAAGATGTGGCAACGATGGCTTCTTTATTAGAGGGTATGGGTGTCACGACCTCGATTGATGAAGATAATAGCATAACCACGGATACATCAACGATAACAACACAATGCGCTCCATATGAGCTGGTTCGTACCATGCGAGCTTCCATCTTAGTGTTAGGGCCATTATTGGCGCGTTATGGTGAAGCAGAAGTATCCTTGCCTGGCGGTTGCGCAATCGGCAGTCGCCCTGTAAATATCCACCTTATGGGATTGGAGGCGATGGGTGCTGAAATCACGGTTGAAGAAGGTTATATTCGTGCCAAAGCAAAGCGTTTAAAAGGTGCGGTGATTGTAATGGAAACTATCACCGTTACAGGCACCGAAAACTTATTGATGGCGGCTGTTTTAGCGGAAGGTACGACACATTTAGAGAACTCTGCGCGCGAGCCTGAAGTGGTTGATCTTGCCAATTGCTTAATTGCGATGGGAGCAAAGATTACGGGAGCAGGCACTAACACGATTGTAGTCGAAGGTGTTGAGAGTTTAAACGGGATTGATTATTCTGTATTGCCCGACCGTATAGAGACAGGTACTTACCTCGCGGCTGCGGCAATTACTGGTGGTCGTATAAAGTGTGTTAGTGCCTCTCCTGAAACCTTGGACGCAGTGTTGCAAAAATTTAGAGATGCAGGTGCAAAAATAGAAACGGGTGATGACTGGATTGAGCTGGATATGCGAGGGCGAACATTAAAAGCTGTCGATATTCGGACCGAAGCACATCCAGGTTTTCCTACTGATATGCAAGCACAATTTATGGCAATGAATACGCTCTCCCAAGGGATTGGCGTCGTGGTTGAAAATATTTTTGAAAACCGCATGATGCACGTTGCCGAGTTAATGCGTATGGGTGCCAATATTCGTTTAGAAGGTAATACGGCCATTGTTGCGGGTATGCCGTCTTTACGCGGTGCTCCTGTCATGGCGACAGACTTACGCGCATCTGCCTGCTTAATTTTGGCTGGCTTGGCAGCGAAAGGTATAACAATAGTTGATCGTATCTATCATACAGATCGTGGTTATGAAAAAATTGAAGGTAAATTGACTGCTATAGGCGCGCGCATCAAGCGTGTTTAACCCCTCAGTCCTGTAGAAAACTAGAGACAGTTCCATGAATGAGCGAAGAACAGACGGAATAACCATTGCCTTGTCGAAAGGTCGTATTTTTGAAGAAACCATGCCGCTATTAAAAGCCGCAGGAATCGAGGCGATAGATGATCCTGAAACCAGCCGTAAGTTGATTCTGGATACTAATTGCGATGATATAAAGCTGGTTATTATTCGTGCGACGGATGTGCCAACTTATGTACAATATGGCGCGGCAGATCTAGGGGTTACAGGTAAAGATGTTCTGATGGAGCATGGTGGTGAAGGTCTTTATGAGCTACTTGACCTTAATATTGCGCGTTGTAAGTTAATGACCGCAGGTTTTGCAGATAAGCCTTTGCCAGAAGGGCAGCTAAAAGTAGCGACGAAGTTTGTGAATTGCACACGTCGCTACTTTGCAGAGCAGGGCAGACAGATTGATATCATCAAGCTATATGGTTCAATGGAGCTTGCACCCATTGTAGGTTTAGCCGACATCATCGTTGATGTGGTGCAAACGGGTAGTACCTTGAAAGCTAATGGTCTAGTACCGTTAGAGCATATGGCAGATATAAGTTCGCGCATGATCGTGAACAAAGCCTCAATGAAAATGAAGCATGAAAGGTTAAAGCTACTGCTTGATCAAGTGAGTAAAGCAGTAGAAGCAGGAAAAAAATTCTAATTGAATTGATATGGATGAAACAGGGGAAAGAAGGATAATGAAGAGACGCGATACAGATAATATACGCATAGAAAGTACCGACAGTGTGACTCCACCTGCAAAGTTACATCTGAAATATCCTCATTCAGATTATACTAGCAATGTTGTTTATGGTGCTCGTGAAGAGGCGCAGAAAATCCTGACTGGTGAGAGTGATCGTTTGTTGGTTATTGTTGGTCCATGCTCTATCCATGATCCTGATGCCGCACTGGTATATGCGGATAAATTATTGGCTTTACGTGAGGAGTTAGGTGATCAATTACACATCATCATGCGGGTTTATTTTGAGAAACCACGCACTAGTATTGGTTGGAAGGGTTTAATTAATGACCCCGATTTGCAAGGTAATTTTGATATAAATAAAGGTTTGGGTGTTGCGCGTAAGCTATTGTTAGATTTGTCGAAAAAAGGAATGCCAGCCGCAACAGAGTACCTAGATCTAATTACCCCACAATATATTGCCGACTTGGTTGCTTGGGGGGCTATTGGCGCAAGAACAACCGAAAGCCAAGGGCATAGAGAATTAGCATCTGGAGTGTCTTGTCCGATAGGGTTTAAAAATGCTACTAATGGTAATGTTGATGTTGCTATTAATGCCATTGAGTCAGCCTCTCATCGTCATCGCTTTTTGTCTGTAAAAAAAGAAGGACATACCGCTATTTTTCAGACCAAGGGAAATGCAGATTGCCATGTTATTTTACGTGGCGGTAGTGATGGCGCAAACTATGATGTAGAAAGTGTCGCGAATGCTGTCAATGCATTAAAAGATAAAAAATTATATCCTCATCTAATGGTTGATTTTAGTCATGCTAATAGTGGCAGTCAGCATAAAAACCAGTTAAAAGTAAGCTCTGATGTAGCAGGGCAAATAGCCAGCGGTAGCATAGCTATTTGTGGTGTGATGATCGAAAGCCATCTTAATGAAGGCAAGCAAGATGCTACTGATATTCCTAAAGCAGAGTTGGTTTACGGTCAGAGTATTACCGATGCTTGTATTGGCTGGGATGATACCGAAGTGGTATTGCACGAGCTAGCCGCCGCTGTTGAACAAAGACGTAAGAAGTGAAGTTTATGGATAAGCAAATAAAAATAGAAACTCTCAATACGCAAGATGAAGGTTTTTGGTCGCGCCTTGATGAAATGCTGGCGTGGGATGGTGTTTCCGATGATGCTGTGTTTAATACAGTGACGGAAATTCTGAGCGATGTCCAAGAAAAGGGTGATGCCGCCGTTGTAGAATATACAAATAAATTTGATCGCATGGATGTTGCGTCAATGGCGGACTTGGAAGTTTCTAAAGAACGTATGCAAGATGCCCTAGATGGTTTGAGCGAAGAGCAACGTATTGCTTTAGAAAAAGCCGCAAGCCGAATTCAAGCTTATGCAGAGCATCAAAAAATAGAGTCTTGGTCGTATACTGAAGAAGACGGCACAGTTTTAGGTCAGCAAGTAACACCATTGGATCGTGTGGGCTTATATGTTCCAGGCGGTAAAGCGGCATATCCATCATCAGTATTGATGAATGCGATTCCTGCTAAAGTAGCGGGTGTGCCTGAGTTGATTATGGTTGTTCCTACACCCGCAGGTGATGTGAGCGACCTAGTTTTTGCGGCAGCAATAATTTCGGGTGTTGATCGTGTATTTTCGATTGGTGGTGCGCAAGCAGTTGCGGCATTAGCCTATGGTACAGAAACTATTCCTCAAGTGGACAAGGTGGTAGGTCCAGGGAATATCTATGTTGCCACGGCTAAACGGATGGTGTATGGCACGGTTGGCATCGATATGATTGCAGGGCCATCTGAGATTCTGGTGGTCTGTGATGGAAAAACTGATCCTGACTGGATAGCGATGGATTTATTTTCGCAAGCAGAGCATGATGAAGATGCACAATCAATTCTGGTCAGTCCCGATGCTGAATTTTTGGATAAGGTGCAGGAAAGTATTGATCGCTTGATAAAAGAAATGCCACGTGCCGATATTATCCGTCAATCATTAGAAACGCGTGGTGCTTTAATACATGCGCAAGATATGGATGATGCGATTAAGATTGCCAACTACATTGCGCCAGAGCATTTAGAGCTGTCAGTTGATGATGCGCAAGAAGTAGCAAAAAAAATTCGTCATGCAGGTGCTATCTTTATGGGGCGTTATACTGCTGAGGCTTTGGGTGACTATTGTGCTGGGCCAAATCATGTATTGCCAACGTCACGTACCGCGCGTTTTTCATCGCCGCTTGGAGTATATAACTTCCAGAAAAGATCATCATTGATCGCTTGTTCCGCCGATGGTGCGTCAGAGCTAGGTAAAACAGCTTCAATATTGGCGCATGGCGAAGGTCTTACCGCCCATGCTCGTTCTGCTGAGTATCGAATTAAAGATTGAACTTACATACTGCATAAATTAAAGGCTTAATTACTATGTCATCACTAAATAGATTGGTTACGTATACAAACGACTTGTTGTCAGTCAATAATTTTAAAGACTACGGGCCAAATGGATTGCAGGTTGAAGGCAAGCATGAAATACATTGTCTTATTAGTGGAGTGTCGGCAACAGAAGCGTTAATCGATGCGGCTATTGAGCATGAGGCAGATGTATTGCTGGTTCATCATGGCTGGTTTTGGGATAAAGAAAATCCTTGTATTATAGGTGTTAAGAAAAGACGCCTCCAAAAATTAATGGAGCATGATATAAGCTTGCTGGCTTATCACTTACCGTTAGACGCGCACCCTGTATTGGGGAATAACGCACAGTTAGGTGAGCTGTTCGGTTTTTCTAGCGAAGGCGTGATGGACTCTCAGGGAATTGGTAATTATGGGCGTTTACGTGAATACACGAGCCTTGAGGCTTTTGGTGCAAAAATAGGAAAAGATCTAAACCGTGAGCCGTTGCTGATTAGTGGCGGTGACCATGCAATACGTCGAGTGGCATGGTGTAGTGGGGCGGCGCAAGGCTGGATAGAAAAAGCCATTGAACTGGGTGTTGATGCTTTTATCAGTGGCGAAATATCTGAACATACTGTGCATACTGCGAGAGAGTCAGGTATACATTATATTTCCGCTGGACATCATGCAACAGAGCGCTACGGTGTAAAAGCATTGGGTGATCATCTGGCTGCTAAGCATGGCTTGATGCATACTTTTGTGGATATTGATAATCCCGTGTAAGTCTAGTTAGTAATAAATAAAAAGCAGTGATTGCACTTTTCTTAGTGGTAGGCAGTGCCAACAGATAAATAAACAGTATTACGTTTCCCATTTAGTTTAAGGATACTTCCTTGAGAGCTTGGGAAATGTAATGCCCAAAAAAGCCCGCTGTTTCCAATTTTGGAAAGCGGGCTTTTTTATTTTTTTAAGTAAGATTTTTGTTCTAAAATTCTAATCGAATTCATAGGAGTTTCTATAATAGCTAGCTCTTTAATCCACCTCAAAAAACATAGAAGCAATCAATTACTTTGCTACTTTTTCACAATCTTCAATTAAAGCGTCTAGTGCTTTTACTGCGGATTTGGCTTCTTTTTTTATCTCTTGTAGAAACGCTAGCTCACTTTTATTTGCAGAACCATCTGCAAGAATAATAGTGCGCAGGATATCAACTTCTTTGGTGCTAATATGTCCGTCACCTAATGCACAAACCTTTGCAACTTGTCGCCATTCAGCCATGATTTTTCTCCATTATATTAATTTTATAGATATTATTTTACTTGTGTTTTTATGAACTCCCTTGTCGAAGGAGCTCATTACAAGCTTTTACATTATTAGCTAACTTATTTGAGATGACAATAAATTTTCTCTCATTTACTAGTATTTGGTATTTTTTAATCATCCATTCCTTTATGGAATCAATTAAATGAAAATAATCAATTAGAGTTATCAAAAATAAAAAGATAGGATGCTCTAACTATTTAAGGCGAAGTGAGGAGCGTTATGACAGCTAAAACATTGTACGATAAATTATGGGATGCCCATGTTGTAAGAGAAGAAGAGGGCGGTACAGCGTTACTTTATATCGATCGACATTTAGTGCATGAGGTCACGTCACCACAAGCATTTGAAGGTTTAAGGCTTGCTGGACGTAATTTATGGCGAACAAATTCTATCTTGGCAGTTCCAGATCATAATGTGCCTACCACTAAGCAGCATCGTGGTAATGGTACGGCAGGAATAGAAGACCCTGTGGCAAAAATTCAGGTGGAAACGCTAAATCAAAACTGTGAAGAATTTAAGGTTGAAGAGTTTTTGATGGATGATATTCGTCAGGGAATTGTTCATGTGATTGGTCCAGAGCAGGGCGCTACATTACCTGGAATGACCGTCGTATGTGGCGACTCGCATACCTCAACACATGGTGCGTTTGGTGCATTAGCCCACGGTATAGGGACATCAGAAGTTGAGCATGTTATGGCAACGCAGTGTTTAATTCAGTCAAAAATGAAAAACATGCTGATTTCTGTTGATGGCAAGGTTCAAGCAGGTGTGAGTGCTAAAGACATCGTTTTAGCTATCATTGGTGAAATTGGCACGGCTGGCGGTACAGGCTGTGCGATTGAATTTGCAGGTGAAGCCATTCGTGATCTCTCCATTGAAGGTCGCATGACGGTGTGTAATATGGCAATTGAGGCGGGAGCGCGTGCAGGCATGATTGCGGTAGATCAAACTACGATTGATTATATCAAAGGTCGCCCTTTTGCTCCGACAGGCGAGACATGGGATCAAGCGGTAGAGTCATGGAAAACATTGGTCTCAGATGATGATGCTAAGTTTGATATGGTGGTGCGCTTGGATGCAACTAAGATTGAGCCACAAGTGACATGGGGAACATCGCCAGAAATGGTGCTGCCAATTAGTGCTGTAGTGCCTAACCCTAGTGATGAAGGCGATGTGGTAAAGAGTAAAGGTGTTCAAGCAGCACTTGAGTATATGGGGTTGCAGGCAGGTGAGTCGATAGATGCTATTAAGCTGGATAAAATCTTTATTGGCTCTTGCACGAACTCACGCATTGAAGATATGCGTGAAGCAGCTATCGTGGTTAAAGGTCATAAAGTTGCGGATAATATTAAATTAGCAATGGTTGTTCCTGGCTCTGGATTAGTGAAGCAGCAGGCAGAAAAAGAAGGTTTGGATAAAATATTCACGGATGCAGGTTTTGAATGGCGTGAGCCAGGTTGCTCAATGTGTTTGGCAATGAATGCAGATCGTTTGGAGTCAGGTGAGCGATGTGCTTCGACGTCGAACCGTAATTTTGAAGGTCGCCAAGGGCAAGGAGGGCGCACGCATTTAGTAAGTCCTGCAATGGCGGCCGCGGCAGCGATACACGGGCATTTTACAGACGTTAGAAACTTGAGTGAGGAGGTATAATCATGGAGAAATTTACAGTACATAAAGGCTTGGTTGTCCCTTTGGATCGCTCGAACGTTGATACTGATGCGATTATTCCTAAGCAGTATTTGAAGTCAGTCAAAAAAAGCGGTTTTGGTGTGACCTTGTTTGATGATTGGCGCTATAAAATTGCAGGCGAGCCAGGAATGGATCACAGCAAGCGTGAGTTACATGATGACTTCATTTTAAATAAGTCCCAATATCAAGGTGCTTCTATTTTAGTGGCACGTGAAAATTTTGGTTGCGGATCATCGCGTGAACATGCCGTTTGGGCTTTGACAGATTATGGTTTTCGTACAATAATCGCACCGAGTTATGCCGATATTTTCTTTAATAATAGTTTCAAAAATGGATTGCTTCCTATTGTTTTATCAGAAGAAATAGTTAGTAAAATATTCTCAGAAATAGATGCTATAGAAGGCTATGAATTAACCATTGATCTTGAGAAACAAGAAGTGTTAACGCCATCAGGAGAGATGTTTTCTTTTGAGGTAGATGAGTTTAGAAAACATTGCATGTTGAATGGACTTGATGATATTGGTCTTACTTTGCAATATGCTGATGATATACGGGCTTATGAAGAGAAGCGTAAACAAGAAGCGCCGTGGTTGTTTGCTTCATAGGTTAAAACGTATACCCCTTAAATAAATAATTGATTTGGAAGAAAAATGACACAGAAAATTCTAGTTTTACCTGGTGATGGTATTGGTAAAGAGATTGTTGCAGAAGCTATCAAGGTAATTGATGTACTCAAGGCTGATTTTGGTTTGGATGTTGAGTTAGAGTATGGTGAAATCGGTGGTGCTGGATATGACGCGTCGGGTCACCCTTACCCAGAAGATACAAAGACAAAAACAGCAACTGCTGATGCTATTTTGCTCGGTGCAGTAGGTGGATATCAGTATGAAGATTTACCACGTGAGTTACGTCCTGAGCGTGGCTTATTAGCGATTCGTGCAGATTTAGACTTGTTCTCAAACTTACGCCCTGCGATTTTAAATGAAACGCTTGCAGATGCTTCTTCGCTTCGTCCTGAAGTGGTTGCAGGTCTCGATATTATGATCGTACGTGAGCTAACGGGTGGCATCTATTTTGGACAACCGCGTGCTATTGAGACTCTTGAAAGTGGTGAGCGTTTTGCGTATAACACCATGGTATATAAAGAGTCTGAGATAGAACGTATTGCTCATTCCGCATTTAAAATTGCAATGCAACGTGATAAACGCTTATGTTCAGTCGATAAAGCCAATGTACTGGAAGTGTCCGAGTTATGGCGTGAAGTGGTTATACGTGTGAGCAAAGAATACCCAGAGGTTGAGCTAAGTCATATGTACGTCGACAATGCGGCAATGCAGCTAGTGAAAGAGCCAAAACAGTTTGATGTTATGGTCACAGGTAACTTGTTCGGTGATATTTTATCGGATGCGGCGGCAATGCTAACGGGGTCTATCGGCATGTTGCCTTCTGCTTCATTAAATTCTAGTGGTATGGGCATGTATGAGCCAATTCATGGTTCTGCGCCTGATATTGCAGGTCAAAATATAGCAAATCCGCTCGCAACAATTATGTCCGTTAGCATGATGCTACGTTATTCTCTAAATAACGCAGGCTTGGCTGATAAAATTGATAGTGCTGTTGAAAAGGCTTTAGATCAAGGTTATCGCACAGCTGATATTGCTTCGGAAGGCACGCAAACAGTGGGTACAGATGCAATGGGTGATGCGGTTGTGGCGGCTTTAAAAGCCTCAATGTAGCTAGTACAGTACAGCAAATGGTATGTTTTCTAGATAAATAGCTAAGTCACCTTCTTTAAGAAAAAGAGGATTTATTTTTAGTTTAGGAAAGATGCCTATTACATGTTTTTTTAAGTGAGGCTTTTATATAAAGGTCTCTTATTTAAGTGTAGGGTTTGATAAAAATGAGAACATTCGATATAGCCGTTGTTGGTGCAACAGGCGCGGTAGGCGAAACAATGCTGTCAATCTTGGCAGAACGTAATTTCCCCGTTGGCACAGTGTATGCTTTAGCGAGTGAGCGCTCTGTAGGTATGCGAGTAGCGTTTGGTGATAAAACACTCGTCGTGGAAAATCTAGCAGATTTTGATTTTTCTAAAGTGAAAATAGGATTATTTTCACCAGGAGGAGAAATATCAAAAATATATGCGCCTATTGCTGCAAAAGCAGGGTGTGTGGTAATTGATAATACTTCTGAATTCCGTTATGAAGATGATATTCCATTGGTGATACCAGAGGTTAATTCTCACGCAGTTGCTGATTATACCAATAGAGGGATCATCGCTAATCCGAATTGTTCTACCATTCAGATGCTAGTAGCTTTGAAATCAATACATGATGCTGTGAAGATCACCAGAATTAATGTTGCAACTTACCAAGCCGTTTCAGGAACAGGTAAGCCCGCTATCGAAGAGTTAGCCTCTCAAACAGCCGCTTTATTGAATGCAAAAGAAGTAACGGTTAAAACTTATCCGAAACAGATAGCTTTCAATGTTTTACCACAGATTGATGTGTTTCTAGATAATGGCTATACTAAGGAGGAAATGAAGATGGTTTGGGAAACTCGCAAGATATTCGAGGATGACGATATTCTCGTAAATCCTACCGCCGTTCGTGTTCCTGTATTTTTTGGTCATTCTGAAGCAATACATATAGAGACGCGTGAGAAGATTTCTGCCGACTACGCTAAGGAGCTTTTAAATGCTGCACCTGGTGTTGTAGTTGTCGATGATCGAGAGGATGGTGGTTATCCAACTGCTGTGACAGAAGGTGTCAATACGGATCCCGTTTATGTTGGGCGTATTCGTGAAGATATTTCACATCATAGTGGTCTGAATATGTGGGTTGTTGCCGATAATGTTCGCAAAGGTGCTGCTTTAAATAGTATTCAAATAGCAGAAGTATTAATTAGTGATTATTTGTAATTTCTGGTTAAAAACTTCATAATTTAGCCTTCGATGTGCCAATTTTGTCAGAAAGTGACATAGTTGGTCGGCTTATGACAGTTTAATTACCCGTATTCAGTTACGATTCATTGCATATTTGATACAAATTGCACCATAGCAGAGGGTGACTCCTCTGAGTATTTCTAATAGTGCTTTTTAGAGATGCTTTTTTGCAAACATTATAATAATAAATCATCGTTAATCGTTCATCCTAAAGTGGCGCTTTTGCCAGTTATTAGGTTAGATGAAGGAGTTTGGCGGTATGCTGTTTAAGGGGATTAAATACGTGAATAAAAAAGCCTTGAGTTTAGCTGTGTGTCTAGCTGTTTCTTACTCATCCGCCACTTATGCTTTAGGCCTAGGGGAGATAGAGTCTAGCTCTCATCTCAATCAGCCGTTCCGTGCAAAAATTAATTTATTATCAACTAGTGCGGCAGATGTCCAGCGCTTACAAGTACGCATCGCTTCACCCGAAGTGTTTCGTCGTGTAGGTATTGAACGTCCTAAGTATTTAAATAATATTACTTTTACACCAAGTGTTGCCAATGGCAAACCTGTTATTCTTGTTAGTTCTAGTCAACCCGTCACTCAGCCATTTTTAAACTTTCTTTTAGAAGTTAGTTGGCCGAATGGGCAGCTATTAAAAGAATATACCGTTTTGCTAGACCCTCCTGTTTTAGTTCAGCCTGGTACTGCGGTAGCGAATAATACGGTGGGCGTTAGAGCTGAGCCTAAGCGTCAGCAGCAAGCACAGACATTAGCAGCTAGAGCACCAGCCGCTGCTACTCGACCTCCTAAGCAGGTGTCCAAAAAGACTGTTGCTCCAAGAAAAGCATCTGCTCCAGCACGTAAAACGGCTCGAAGTAGCGGCAATAGAACAAATAAATATCGAGTAGTGAGAGGCGACAGCCTATATAAAGTTGCTAAAAAGCTAGCGCGTAGAGGTGTGCGTACAGAGCAAATGATGATGGCTCTTTATCGTGCTAATCCAACGGCCTTTAGAAAAAGAAATGTTAATAATTTAAAAGCTGGTGCTTTACTGCGCCGTCCAAGCAAGAAAGAGGCACTTCGTACCTCTTATGCGAAGGCGAGGTCTAGTATTTATAAGCAGTCAAGAGAATGGCGTAAATATCGCTCTAAGTTGGCAAAGAAGACTATTCCACAAAGTCAGGTGCAACCATCAGCTAGTAAAGGATCGGCAAGAACCCAAGTAGCAAAGAATACACAGGCACGTATTGAGGTTATAGGAAGTTCATCCTCCGCGGTTGACACTAAGAATTTATCAGCAGCAGGTTCTGCTAAAGTCGATAAGCTAGAACGTCAGCTAGTCCAAGCAAATGAGTCTTTAGCGGCAAAAGCAAATGCTAATACAGAGTTGAAGTCTCGTGTTTCAGAGCTAGAGTCATTATTGCGCAAAAAGAATCGCCTGATTACTTTGAAAAATGAGCAGCTAGCTGAGCTTCAAGCGAAGTTAGGTGTGCCAGTATCGGCAACAGCTACTGATGCTGAAGGTTCTGATATTAGTCAGCAGCTTAAAAATGCTGTTAATCAAGATGGAAACATTGTTCGTAGTGGTGAGGCGATAGAGGCAGAAGTAGCGAAGCAAGCAGACCCTATTACTAATGAGCCGTTAGCGGTTATTGATGGTAGTGCAGAAATACCATCAGTATTTGAAGACACGCCTGTTGCACAGCCAGAAGGTGTAGAGCAACAAGGCACAACTACAGAAGAGCCATTGGTTTCTGGGGGTGTTGACACTGAAAGTACGGGTGACAATCAGGGTGGGGTGCTTGACTTATTAAGCTCTCCACTTGTTATGGGTATCGGTGGAGGTTCTCTTCTGGCCTTGCTATTTGGTTGGTTGCTAATGCGCCGCAGAGGAAAGTCTGGGGACTATGAAGAGTATAGTTCTATAGATTTTGATGACCCTGATTTTGCTCCAGGTTCAACAGCTAATGCTAAGTCAGGGAAGCTTGATCCAGATGATGCCTTTGCTGGGCTTGAAGGTGATTTTGATGACCTTGACTTTGGTGACACAGTAGAGTCAGATATTTCTTCCAAGGATGATGGCAACTCTCGTTTGAATGATGCGAGTGATGATATTCTCCAAGAGGCGGATGTTTATATTGTTTATGGGTTGCATGATCAGGCAGAAGTAGAGCTTAAGAAAGCGCTTGAAAAACAGCCGAATAATTTACACTATCATGCAAAGTTACTAGAGAACTATAAAGTATCTTCTGATCTTGATGCGTTCAATCAGCAAGCTGAAACCTTTTCTAAACTTCCTGATGATTCTGATGCTAATAAAGATAAGTTGTGGAAGACAATTACAGAATGGGCTCAGGAGTTAAAATCTGATAGCAAGTTGTTTGCTACTAGCTCATCATCAGCAACGGGTGTTGTTGCTGGGGCGACTGCGGCTGTTGTGGCAGGCGGTGTTGCAATTACAGCAGGTAAAGCATTTGCAGAAGATAAGCTGGACAATGTAAAAGACATATTTGATGGCGACTCTAAAGTTAGCTCGGCGGCGACTGCTCCAATAGAAGATATAAATCTTGATGATCTTGATCTCGGTACGGATAAGAATGACTTGGATTTTGATGTTTCAGATTTGCAATTATCAGATAAAGATTCATTTGACGATGATTTAGATCTCGATGCATTACTAGGTGATGATGAGAGCTTTAAGCTAGCAGAATCAGCTTCTGATGAGTTAGATGCTTCTTCATTGAATGATTTGCTCGATGATGATTTTGATGCGCCAGACCTCTCTATGAGTGATGCTACGGTAGTTGATGATAATGCTGCAGAGATAGGATCAGAGTTTGAAGATCTATTAGATCTTGATTTAACTGATCTAGGTGGTGATTTATCCCTTGATGCTGATTCAAAAGATAGTGATTCTGTTGATCTTGGCTTGTCTAATTTAAATTTGGAATTGGATAATGATGATGATCTTAATAAAATCTTGCCATCAAGTAGTGCTTATATTTCTACAAAAGATGATGCTAGTGGCACTGATAACTTGTTAGGTGACCTTGATGATGATCTGTCGTTCATGGGCTTGGATGATGGTGATCATGACCTTAAAGAGACGCAGGTTAGTACCAAGCTTGATTTAGCAAGGGCTTATCTTGATATGGGTGATATTGAAGGTGCGAGAAATACACTGGAAGAAGTCATGATGGAAGGTAATGATGATCAAAAGAAAGAAGCAGAAGAGTTATTGCGTCAAGCAGGTTGATATTAATTTTTTGTTTTAGCTAATCACTTTAAAAGGTCAGATATTTTATCTGGCCTTTTTTATTGCTGAAAAAAATTAAGAACTGAGGGGGAGTTATACTTGGCAAGTAGTTGCTCGGAATTTATCAAAAAATATCTCTCCTGCTTTTCGACAAATTCAGGGTGTCAGAATGTTTCTTTATAGTGTTTTAAATATCAAAAATAGGAAATGAAATAGTGTTAGATTAATTATGCTTAGGTACTTACAATAAACCGAATGAAATATGCAATTTGTGTAGAGTATGATGGAACGCCTTATTATGGATGGCAAAAGCTATTGCATGCGCCTTCTGTGCAAAAGGAGGTAGAAAGAGCGCTGGCAAAAGTAGCGAATCATCCTATTGATGTTGTATGTGCGGGGCGGACGGATAGCGGTGTTCATGGTATAGGTCAGGTAGTTCACTTTGAATCCGATGCAAAAAGGAATGATAAAGCATGGTTGTTAGGCGGTAATGCTAACTTGCCTGCAAATATAGGATTTCGCTGGATAAGGGTTGTAGATGCGGATTTCCATGCACGTTTTTCGGCACTGGATAGGCGCTATCGTTATGTGATTTTGAATCGAAAAATGAGTCCATCTTTATTGCATGCTCGTGTTGCTTGGCATCGCCATTTGTTGGATGAATCTATGATGCAGCAAGCCGCGAAAACTTTAATTGGTGAGCATGATTTTTCAAGTTTTCGAGCCTCTGGCTGCCAAGCTCGACATGCAGTGCGTGAAATTAAATCAATTAATATTTCTCGAAACGGGGATTATATCTATATTGATATTTGTGCTAATGCTTTTTTGCATCATATGGTGAGAAATGTAGTAGGAAGCCTTTTTGATGTAGGTAGTGGGACTAAGTCTGTGGAATGGTTTGCTGAGCTGTTAGCAATAAAAGATCGTACTCAGGCAGGGGTAACAGCTCCTGCTTGTGGGTTATACTTTGTTAGTGTTAGTTACCCTAACAAATATCAACTTCCTGAAAATCAGTTACTTCCAGAGTTTAACATTTAGGAGTTTCTGGATGATTTATCGCTACGGCAATTATTGAGCAGTTCTAGTAAAGCTTTGCCTTTATCAAGAGCTTCTTGATACTCTTCATCAATATCAGAATCGTGCACAATTCCCCCGCCAACCCAGTAGCGAATAGTATTTTGGTTATAAACTAATGTGCGGATAGCAATATTGATATCCATATTACCATTAAAATCTATATAGCCAATGGATCCACAATAGAGACCTCTTCGGTGTGGCTCTAATGATTCGATAATTTCCATTGCACGAATTTTTGGTGCGCCTGTAATTGATCCTCCAGGGAAGCAGGCTTCTAATAAGTGAATGCTATCTTTTTCTGTTGCTAGTGTGCCATGGATTGTACTGACAAGGTGATGCACGGTAGCATAGCTTTCAATATCAAAGAGCCTAGGGGCTTTTACGCTACCTGTTTTACAAACACGCCCGAGATCATTGCGTAGTAAATCGACGATCATTACATTTTCAGCACGGTCTTTAGGGCTTTGGTGTAGTGCTTCTAACTGTTTGTTGTCTTCAATTTTATTATTTGAGCGTGGGCGAGTGCCTTTTATTGGCTTGGTTTCTACCTTATTGTTGTTAACCTTCAAGAACCGCTCTGGAGATGAGCTTAATATTTCACCAAAAGGTGTGTTGATATAGGCTGAGAAGGGGGCGGGATTAAGTTTTCTGAGTTGTTGGTAGGCTATCCAAGTGCTGCCATTTGCAGTGGCTGAAAATCGTTGTGTTAGATTGATTTGATAGCAGTCTCCCGCAACAATATACTCTTTTATTTTATTAAAGGCTGAGCGATACTCTTTATAAGAAAAATTAGACGAAATTTTGCTAGTAACATGAAAGGCTTCTCCTGGCTGGATATGGTTTTCAGGTGTGTTGAAAATATCAATAAGCCTTTTTAATGTAAGTAAGGGGGATTTTTTGAGAACTTCGCCTGTGAAATAGCTTTTTTTTAATTTGTGATCAACAACAATAGCCCATGTATAAATACCAATTGCCATTTCAGGTAGATGCTCTTCATCTGTGGCGGTTTTAGGTATTTTTTCTATTGTCCTAGCAAGGTCATAGCTGAAATAGCCCAGAGCGCCACCATTAAAGGGGAGCTTATTATTTTGGGCTTCTTTTAAAGTATACTCTTCTAGTATTTCACGTAAGATTATGAAAGGAGAAAGTGTTGTTGTTTGCTTTTTTGAAGGGTGATTTATTGTTGTAACATTTGATTGGGTAACGATTGTTGCAATGGGCTCAGCCGACAAAATATCATAACGTCCTGCATTTTTTGATGGGTATCCACTATCAAGAAAAATGCTCCAATTATAGTCAGCAAAATGTGCAAATAAATTGGCTGAGTTCTTGTGGTAGGGTAGGCTAATTAGCTGCTTCATTTTTCATTATAGTTATAAGTTGCAGTATACGATGGGTGTGTTTTGAAGAAAGTCTCTGATTAAGTCCTAAGTAATATTGTCCAAAATAATTGATCTATCACAATGTCTTATTTGATAAGTTCATTTAATATAACCTCATTGTTTAATTTTTGAGAGGTTTTATTATGGGTATTACATCTATGCAGACGTTGTTTTGGTCTACGTTCACTATACTCGCTATCGTTGTTGTTTTTGGGTGGGCGATTTATAAGGTAAATAAATTATCAAAGTTACCACCTGCACCACCTGTGGAAAAAGCCGATGACTAAATCTTTATAAGAGTATCATCGAATTCTAGTGGGAAGTTGTAACAGATTCTCCAAAATATGCGGTTACTTTGTCAAAGCAGCCGCAGTAATCTCTTAAATAAACCTATCTTACTGTTATTGCTGTTAGCAACCCGCTACGTCCTAAGCTATAAATCCTATTGCCATCTACTCTTGATGCAATATTATATCCTGCTGGATCGCCTTTTAATCGAGCAGAAAATTGCCCATTGTTTGTATTCACAAAATGTAAACTCCCCTCTTTGTCGCCTAGTACGATTAAGTTCGTATTGACTAAAGTGGGAGCAGTGGGTGCTCTGCGTGTTAGATCATCCATTTTCCACATGGGTTCACCTGTTTGAGGATTTAATCTCCAAACATTTCCAGTATCATCAGAGGTATACACGCCTTGAGCGTCAGCATCTGCGCCTGTGTAGGATGAGGGTTTTTTTGCCCAGTGAATATTGCCTGTTTTTAAATCTACACCTGACACACGACCATGAAAACTGCTTGTAAACATAGCTGATCCGATGGTTTTGAGTTTCCCGTCAATGTCGACCATTCGGTCTAGCTCATTGCTTCCACGAGGTATGGCTAAGGTCGATTCCCAAGCGGGTGTGCCATCTTGCAAGTTGTATGCAGCAAGCTTGCCGTTATCAAAACCTGCAATAACATACGGGCCTGCAAGTGCGGGAATGCTGGCACCATAGGTCGAAAGTATGGGTGTTAACTGTTGTTGTTGCCAGACAATATCACCTGTTTGACTAGACAGACCATGAAGTTTTCCGTCAATAGTACGAAATACGGTGCGACCATCCTTAGCAGGGGAAATACTTAGTATTTCGACACTTAGGTGCTTGACCCAGAGTGTCTTTCCTGTTTTCTCGTCGAGAGCTAAGGCATTGCCCTGATCTGTGCCTAGAAAAACAATGCCATTTCCGCCATTGATACCACCACTAATAAATTCGCCAATATTATTTTTCCAGAGTGACTTTCCTGTCATTTTATCCCATGAGCTTATTGTATTTTTTCCTCCAATAATGACAGAGCTACTATTTATATAAGGGTGAATTTTACTGTTGGGCGAGACGCTATTAGTTTGTACCTGCCACAAAGTGTTTGCTTTTATTGTGGGTGTGACTACTTTAAGTACTTTAAGCGGGGCGATCTTCTCACTTTGTGAAAAAAGTTGGCTACCAGGTATGAGGCTTTGCCCGCTGCATCCGTGCAGGTTTGTTAATATGATCGATGTCCATAAAATTGGTAGCAGTATTTTCACTGGTATTATGCTCCTTCACCCAAGTTGTTGCGCTTCATTTTTAGGTATTCAACAGACTCTCTTCCTGCGCTGAGAATAGCACGATCATAAGATTGACGAGCTTTGTCGATTTCCTTCTTTGCTAAGTATAGGTCACCTTTAAGTTCTTCATGTAGAGAAGTGTAGGCAGAAGGTAGTTTTTCACTCAACAAAGTGTCAGCTTCAGCTAGTTTTTCATCGGCAATAAGTGTGCGGATTAAGCGTAACTTGGCAATACGAGCAACATTTGTTTGGCTGCTGTTACTGGCTGTGCGTAGTGCTTCAATGCTACCTTTATTGTCTTTGTTGCTGGCAGCATCTTTCGCTTTTTCTAGTGAGGCGAAAGCAGCGTAGGGTGTCGAGCTAAAGTCTGTTTCAAGTTGTGCTATTGCGCTGGCTCTGTCGGCTGTGCCATTGTTGATTTTTGCAAGAAGGTCAGAAGCAGTTTCTGATTGGGTTACTTTATGTGCTTGCCATTGTTGCCAGCCGAATGTGCCTGCAACAGCTAAAGCAACACCTGCTAAAACAGAGGTGCCGTTATCACGCCACCACTTTTTCAGTTCTTCTGCTTTTTCTTCATCCGTTTTTAAGTCTGTCATGCGGTTCCCCTAAGAATCCAGTATGTTTTTTTCAATATAGTTGTTCAATTGTTGCAGTGAGATAGTTACTTGCTCTTCATCACTTCGTAATGGCTTTATAGTGACTGTGCTATCCAAAATCTCACTTTCGCCAAGAATGAAAGCATATCCTGCGCCCGATTTGTCGGCACGCTTTATCTGTGCTTTGAAACTACCTGCGGCTACATTGCTTTGTAACTGCAAGGTTGGGTGTGTGTCGCGCAAATCCTCGGCAAGTTTAATGCCTGCAAGTTGTGCTTCTGCGCCTGCCATAATGAGATAGGCGTGAGGCTGTATTGCAAGAATCTGTATTTCTTGTGCTTCCATAAGAAGTATTAAGCGTTCTAAACCTATGCCAAAACCACAGGCGGGAGTGCTTCTACCGCCAAGGCGTTGTACCAAACCATCATAGCGACCACCTGCACAGACTGTTCCTTGAGCACCAAGCTCTTCGGTTACCCATTCAAAAACAGTACGATTATAATAATCAATGCCGCGTACTAGGCGAGGGTTTATCTGATAGTCAATACCGAGGGTATCTAAGCGGTTTTTAACACCATCAAAATGTTCTTTAGATTCATCATCCAAATAATCCATTAAGCTGGGGGCTGCCTCTACAATATCCTTTAGGTCAGGATTTTTGGTGTCCAAAATGCGTAAAGGGTTTTTGTGTAAACGACGCTTAGAGTCTTCGTCTAGTTGTTCTTCGTGAGCAGAAAAATATTCGATAAGAATCTCACGGTATTTTTGTCGAGCGTCATCGCTACCTAAGGTATTTAGCTGTAGCTGGATGTTGTTAAGACCAAGTTGTTTCCATAAGCGAGCAGCAACCGCGATTACTTCAGCATCAATATCAGGAGTAGTGACACCATAAGTTTCTAAACCTGCTTGATAAAACTGGCGATAGCGACCTTTTTGAGGGCGCTCATGGCGGAACATAGGACCTGTATACCAAATACGTTGCTGTTGATTGTGTAGGAGACCGTGTTGAATGCCTGCGCGTACGCAACTTGCAGTTCCTTCTGGTCGCATCGATAAACTATCGCCATTACGATCAGCGAAGGTATACATTTCTTTTTCTACAATATCAGTAACTTCACCAATGCCACGAGTGAAAAGCTCGGTAGGTTCAATGATAGGAGTGCGTAACTCGCGGTAGCCATAGCTATTGAATAGCGCGCGAATAGTCGCTTCTAAATGTTGCCAAGAAGAAGATTGTAAAGGAAGAATGTCGTGCATTCCTCGTACCGATTGAATGTTCTTTGCCATTTTTGTGAGGTTTAATTTCCCGACTGCTGGTTAATGAAAATTTCCAAGCGCCTATTCTATCGTGAAATTAGCAACACTTCCTTTAGTAAATTCTTTTATATTGAGACGTTTACCTTCGACGAAAATTTCTACGCCAGCAGCATTGCCAATACGGAACGTCATAGGTTTATTCAGCTTGATTTCTTTTTCTTCGCCAGCAGGTGATAAAGATTCAAATACAGTTTTATTTTTCTTATCTTTAATGCGCATCCAAACCTCACTTTTAAAGACAAACTTTAATTTCGTGTTGCCTTGCGGAGCTGTTTCTTGTTCGTCTTTTTTGTCATTTTCTTCGGTGATGTTATCGTCATCGCTTGCTTCGTCAGTTGCTGCTT
>DQSN01000123.1 GCA_015663245.1 Leucothrix mucor | reverse complement strand
TACCGTTTGGAGCGATCCAAGCAACTGCTTCAACAAGGCTATTCTTCTACTGACACAGCTAATATGCTTAACTATTCTTCTCCATCTTATTTTGCCCGCATGTTTAAAGAAAATTTTGGGAAAACACCTAGTAGTTATGTGCATTTTTTGAAAAAATAAGTATCCTAATGCTTTATTCTTGCGGTACATTAAGAAAAATATCTTTCTAGGAATATAAAATGCCCCCTCAAGACAAACATTGGAATATGCCCGCTAATAAAGATAAAGCATTAATGTTGGCGCAGCGTCAATTATCGGAGTTTGTTTATGATGCGGTTAATCTGGAAGGGATTAATATGACCTTGCCAGAAGTACAAACTTTACTTGATGGTATTACCGTAGGTGGACAAAAATTATCTGATCAACAGATCACTTTAAATCAAGCAGCCGCATGGAAACAGTTATTTCAATGGCTTAAACAGAATGAATTTACGGTTGAATCTAAAATAGCCTGTAAACTTCATGCAATAGCGGCAAAAAATGAGGCTTTGGAGTGGGGGAAGTTCCGTAGTGGCGGTGTGCTTATCTCTGGGACTAATTATACTCCACCAATAGCTTCGAGCTTGCCTAATCATTATCATGCTATGTTAATAGATTTGGAAAAACTAGATGATATATACGATCAAGCTATTCATCTATTTCTTACCATGGCTCGCTCACAGTTTTTTTATGATGTGAATAAGCGTATGGGGCGATTTATGATGAATGCTCATTTGTTGGATCATGGCTATCCTGCGATTAATCTTCCTGCAAGTAGCCAGCAAACATTCAATCAATTGATGCTGGGTTTTTACAGTAGCAATGATCAAGCAGAAATGAATCACTTTATGCGTTCTTGTCTCGATTCAAGAGTTGTTGATATTCTGAAGGAGTAATTTTTGTTACAATACTCAGCTAAGTTCCAAATGACGCTGGCTTGTACGTGTGCGGTGCATTGACTTTCGGCAAGCAAGGGAAGAGCTCGAGGATGCTGCTATTGATATGAGGTCATACTACTCAGAATAGTTTATTTTGATTTTTAATAGGATTTAGCATCAACATAATACATCCTCTCTCTTTATTATTAATTGCCTCACAATAACAATGCTTTCGCCAAAATGAAAAGTTGGCAATTGGTTACTTTAGAAGCCCTGTAAATTAGCGTTTAACTCCCCATCATTATCCGATTTATACCCATTTGGTGGCATCTGTAAAAAGAAGCCATTGTCTTTCAGGTTGCGCATTACTTCAGATGATTCATAACGTAATAACTTACGTTTGGTATCCAGCTTAAAATCAAAAGAGAACTCTACCTCTCCGATTAACTTCATTAAGGATTCTGGTACATCAGAAAACTGGTCTTTTATAGAAAGGTACAGGTACATTTCTTGATTTTTCTTGCTACGGTAAACATAGCAGGGCATTGATGCAGGCAGGGAAGAGTCGGTCATTTATTTGATCCTAATTCTTTTTAATCATGACTTGTAATTGTTTGATATTAGCAATCAACATTTCATACGCTATATTCCCATCACCATTTTTTCTGATGAAAACACTACCATTGGCGATGCTCTGTATTTGTCCTTCGATACTAGAGCCGTTGTTACTACTGATGCGTACAATGCGACCTTGTAGAGTGTTTATTTGCTGCACAGGAGCATCAATAAACTCCATGCTATAAAGTGCTTGCTTGGGTAATGTCTCAAAATATACCGATTGTGGTGCTACTTGAGTTGTTGTCTCTATAGGCTTGGTAGTGGCTCCTGCCACGGTAGTCGTTTTATCTGTAATATTTTTTTCGGTGCTGCTTGCTTGTGCTTTAGGCGCTGTTAGTTCCTGATTTTTATTAGCAGCTTCTTGTTTATTCGAGGAGATGATGATTGGTTGACCACGTAAAGAGGAGATATGTTTTTGCAATGATTTATCTGCCCCTAAAAACCACGCACCTACCGATAAAGTCAACCCTATTATGCCAATGATAAGTATGCGGACTAGCTTTCCATCCATAAGTGTTGGCAATGTAATCAGGTTAATGACAGGAAGAAAAGCTAAAAAACCTGTGATTGGGTGGTAGCGAAATCCAGTTAAAACAAACTTTATATAACTAAAAATGAACAATAATCCACCTAAAACAGCAATTACAGTGAGCACAATTTCCATTAACATCTCTTCTCTATAAAAATAATACGGTTACTAACTATAACAGTTCATAAACAATGAATCCGTATTCTAATCAATAATTTCAGAGTAAATAATTTCCCTATTAATCACATTTTGATGATTAATAAAATTAGATTATAACTTTGTGAATGGAACGAAAGGAATGAAGCTCTGTCCCACTTTTTGAGGACCTCATTATCTCGCGACGGCGAATTTATACCTCGGTCTGGATTATAGAAAATTCAGTTTTATGTAGTTGGAATGTTGATTTTGCACAGAATGACTCGGCTTAGAAATCAATAGATTCATAAAATAAAAATCAGGAGCTAGACAATGCTTGATAAAACAAAATTAAGGTTGATTTATTCAACTGTTTTCAAATTTATGCTGTTAATAACAGCATCTTTAGCCGCTGTCACAACGGCAGAAGCTTATCCTTATAACCCAAGCTGGAAGCCAGCGCCGCCTAACTACAATAATTCTCCGATACGTGTTGATATTGTTAATGATCGAGGTAGAGCTTTTCGACAGATCTCAACGAATAGCAAGGCGTATAATGTAAAACGTAGTTATATCCAAGCAAAAAAAGGCAAGCGTTATAGTTTGCGCCTACGTAATACCTCTAACCGACGTATAGGTCTCGTTGTAGCGGTTGATGGACGCAATATTTTATCAGGAAAAAAGTCTTGGCTGCGTAATAATGAAAAAATGTATATTTTAGGTCCTTATGAAACGGCTACCTACAAAGGCTGGAGAACAGGAAAAAACCGTATCAATCGCTTCTTTTTTACTAATGCTGGAAACTCATATGCAAATGCATGGGGTGATAAGTCTGCAATGGGAGTCATTGCTATTGCAACCTTTAATGAGCGTCCTCGCCCAGTGTATCGCTATAAAAGTGCACCTAACAAAAACCGTTTACGCCGTGGTTCTGCGGATGCTTCTCCTGAGGCTGGTACAGGTTTTGGACGAGAAGAGTATTCTCCAACCATTAAAGTGAGCTTTAAACCTCAAAGTAGGGCGGTATCTAAGCACTTTTATAAATATGAGTGGCGTAGTTCTTTGTGCAAACGTGGCGTTATAGTGTGCCAAGACCGCCCTAGAAAAAAACCAAACAATCGTTTTTGGACAGAAGATAACTATGCCCCTTATCCTCCAGGGTGGAATCGCAATAATTATCGTAGACATACCCCAACTCCAACGTACCCTTGGGACTAAAAGTATCGGTATTATCATAATATAAATAAGTAACATTAAAAAACACAAAAAAAGGGCTGATAATTCAGCCCTTTTTTTGTATTGTATGTATGGATTAAGATGAATATTAGCTTAATACATACCCTCTCCCCAATTACAGGTACACCAATGTCCGCTGGAATTATATACAGCATCTTTATAATTTTATCCCTTGCGCTACTTGTTGGTTGGTATTTGTTAGTCAAAAAGATTCGTGCTAAAACAAAGCTTTCATCAGAGCAGCTATTTTTACTGTCGATGGCATTATTATTTGTCGTTATTTTAATTATTTGGCGTGGATCAAATAGTATAGAAGGTTGGGATAACGGTCCTTCTCTAGAGCTTGATGAGAAGATTTATAGTTTCACACTTGATGTCTATAAGCCTCTGGTTTTTTCTCGTGACAGAGTTGTTGATGAGATTAGGGACATGAATACATTGCTTGATGATATTGATGACTTAATTGATGATCACCCTCGTCATGCTAATATGTTGCTCAAAGCCAAAGAAACATGGAGTGGCGGCATATATCAACTTAAGAAATTACAAAAGTCTGTTGATAAAGAAGTTCGCCATGCGTGGATTGCTCATGACACCATGAATCAAAAAACAGTAGATGCCAAATTTGCTAAACAAGCGGTCAAGCTTGATAAACGTATTAATATTGAGCTGAAAAAATTCAGAAAATTAATTTTAAATGTACATGAAATGATACGTAAAGACCTTTCTGCTACTCAAAAGCAGCTCGTAAAAGGCAAGCCTAAAACTAAGCAGCAAAAAGGAAACCGCAACATACCAAGCTTCAGTACGGATACCTCTGAAAAACTACTCGTATTCTCTGAAAGTATCGACTCTGCTGTTCATACTGACCTATTAAGTTTAATCAATGAAATCAGCATAACTGAACAACGCCAAGAAAAAGTTAGAAATCATTTAGATGACAATCAAGACCTTTCTGAGCCGCTTATTAAAGTTATCGACTATTGGAAAGAGGCAGAGTTAAAAAATAGGGAGTACTTCGATCAGATATTATATGCGTTGGAGTCTGTCCTTCTTGGTCGCAAGCTTGGCTTGCATAAGGGTGATTATGGGATAGTTTCCATGAATAAAACCCTAAAAAAGCAAATACCCGCTATCCTTAAGAAGGTACAGCGTAAAAGAGATTCAATAGAAAAGAGTTATTAATTAATAGAGATGTCTGTTTACGCGTAACTTGTTAATACTATCAATGAGCACAAATATCATGCTAATAAGTAATTTGGAAGTACTGCCCAATCAAACCATCACCAAACATTTAGGTTTGGTGCAAGGAAGCTCTGTTCGTGCTAAACATGTGGGGCGCGATATTATGGCGAGTATAAAGAATATCTTTGGTGGTGAGTTAAAAGGCTATACCGAGCTTTTACAAGAATCGCGAGAGGAGGCTATGCAGCGTTTACAGCAACAAGCTGAAGCGGTGGGCGCGAATGCCATTCTTAACGTACGTTTCTCCACTTCCAGTGTTGCTCAAGGAGCTGCTGAAATTTATGTTTATGGCACAGCTGTTATCATTGAAGAGCAATAGCTTATGTATCAACTTATCTTTATTCTTATTCTGCTAATTGTTACTTATTTTATTGGTTCGCATATTGAGAAAAAACACTACGCTTCAATTATCGAACGAGAAAAAGAACTTAACCGCATTCCTGCTATTGCGATGAAAACACCGCCTGCTCAGGGAAATTTTCGGCAACAACTTGTTTTAGGTAGCGTGACTATTTCCGTTGATTACTTCAAGCGTTTTCTAGCCACTCTGCACAATTTTTTTGGTGGGCGTGTTAGCTCATACGAAACATTGTTAGATAGAGCACGTCGTGAAGCTTTATTACGGATGAAAGAAGAAGCCGCCGCACAAAATGCCACTTTAATATTAAATATAAAATACGAAACGGCTTCTATTTATAAAGGTAAAGGCAGAAGTATTGGTTCTGTTGAAGTATTAGCTTATGGCACTGCTATGATTCCCTCTGAACACAAATATTCATAACGATGAGCGACAAGCAACCTTTTTATAATAACCCCGTAATCCCAGAAGGAATCAACACTTCAAAGGCTCACCCTATTGCAACCTTTATTAAGTTGTTTGGTGCTATTGCCATTATTCTCGCTTTTAGTGCATGGCTATTAGCTAAATCAGGCGATTATCTAGCCTCTTTAATTCCTTATAGCCAAGAAGTCACTTTAGCCCAACTGTACGAAGCGCCAGAGAGTAGCGATTCTGATATGCAGCTCTACTTGGAAAACCTTAGCGAGTATATTGTTGACGCAATGGAGTTACCCGAAGGAATGGATATTCACCTTCATTATGTCAATGAAGATGTTGATAATGCCTTTGCTACTATAGGCGGGCATATTTTTATTTATAAAGGCTTGCTGAGTAAACTCCCCAATGAAAACGCCATAGCAATGGTGATCGCCCATGAAATTGCCCATGTAAAACACCGCGACCCTGTGCGTTCCCTAGGTCAAAATTTAGCTATCTCTACAGGTTTTGCTTTATTGCTAGGAAAATCAAATGTGAATCTATTGGGTTCTGCGGGTTTATATACGCAATTAAAATTTAATAGGGATATGGAAACCTCATCAGACATTGAAGGTTTGAAAGCCTTGGTAAATGCCTATGGACATGCCAATGGTGCCACAGATTTGTTTAAAGTATTAAGCAGTTTAAGTGATGATGATCTAATCAAAGAATCTACCTTCTTTGTCACCCATCCTTTGGGAGAAAATAGAATCAAAAAAATTGAGGCAATGGCTAAGGAAAATAATTGGTCGATGGATAAAGCGACAAAAGCACTGCCCGAACATTTTGAAGAGTGGCTAACGGCAGAAGACTAGCTTGTTTTTTTGAGTGACAAAAAAGAATGAATACTTAGGCTGAAAATGATCACCGCTCCACCTAGTAAAGCGTAGTTACTGGGTATTTCACCCAGCCACCACCACGCTAATAAAATCCCAAATAGTGTTTCCAAAGGCATTAGCAGACCTACTTCTGCTGATGATATATAGCGTGGACCTAATGTAAGCAAAGCGAATGCTAAGGTTAGTATTACACTTAAAACCAATAGGTATGGAACTGCTGAATTTTCGATATATAGTGAAGGCGCAAAATAATAAGCGATCATTGAGATGATGATTCCACTTATTGCCATTGAGGGAATCATATTAATTGCTTTCGCTTGTCGGGTGATAGTTAGCGTGGCGGCTATTAAAATTGCATTACCCAATGCACAGAAATCACCAATTAAAGAGCCTTTGCCTAAGCTATCCGACATAATTGTAGCGACAGCGATAATAATGATCATCATGGTAATCCATGTGCGTAGATGCGTTTTTTCGTGAAGAAATATCCAACTGAAAATTGCCGCAAACACAGGTGAGGTACTGATGATCACCAGTACATTGGCGATATCGGTATATTGCAGACCAATAACAAATAGAATGGTACTACAGGCAAAAATTACCGCGATTAACAAGCCACGCTTGCCAATTTTGGTAAACTGTTGCAGAGTCTGCTTTCTATAAAAAATGAACATCAATAAGCTGATGCCGATAGCAAACAACAGCCCCCGCCAAAATAACAGTGTCCACTCATCACCAGCGATAAGTCGTACCAATAAAGCATCAGGGCTTAGTAAAGTGACACCTAAGATCGTAATTAGTAAGCCCTTCATATGTTGAGACATCACTAGTTTTTTCCTAGATATAAAAGTATCACTGCCGCTAGGAAGTAATAGCTCACAAACCTAAATGACATCCACTTAGCCCAGTCATCGGGTAAATATTTTTTTGTTGATGGAAAAAAATAATTTGTTAAACATAGTAAACCTGTAGATAAAGCAAACAGCAATGTGAAAACTGCTAACGACATGAATAATTCAGACATATAGGGAATCCAGTAATTAAAATCCTAAAATAACCGTTAAATTGTGCAAAATATCATCATTAATACTTGCGCCAGTGTCTAATTAATAATATCTTGCCGCATCTATAAATTTTTC
>DQSN01000121.1 GCA_015663245.1 Leucothrix mucor | reverse complement strand
GTTGCACCACCTTCTCCACTTCCCGTTCCATTTGCATCATCGCCTGAATAAACAGCGGTGCTTGCTAGTAGAGTTGTAAGTGAGGCAATTAAAAGTGATTTCTTAAATTTCATGGGGTTTTCCTTTTTTATCAATGCAATTAACTATGATAAAAACGGCTTTAATTGAGGGGAGCCATTAATAGTACTAATTGCTATAATTATTTTTATGATTATTAGTTTTCAGGAGTGGATGATACGCCCATATAGTTGAATGAATACTGAATAATATGGTTTTTGGTCGAAATATAAGCACAAAAACGTTACTCAGTTTCTTTTATTTTGATAAAAACCTCTCCAGCAGGATGATTAATATGAAATGGAGAGTGGCAATGCGGACAGTATGATAATGTTTCAAAGCGAGTAGCTTGGTTAATTTCATCAATAATCAAACGAGCATCACGATGACTAAGGCTTAACTCATGGCGCAGAATGTCTAATTTTTTTAACTCATCCTCTGAAAGAAGGTTGTCTTCTAAGCATTTATACACCTCTAACTGAAACATTTCTCGGCGGCGGTTGATCTCAGCGGTAAAACCTGATGCCATAATACCTGCAGGTAGTGCCGCCATGGTGATGCCTGACACCGCGATAAAGCCACCTAGAAATTTACCAACAGCGGTGATAGGAATAACATCGCCATAGCCAACCGTTGTTAAGGTAACGGTTGCCCACCATAGTGCTTTTGGAATACTACCAAATGCTTCTGGCTGAATTTCTCCCTCGATGATGTGCATGCCCGTTGCGGCTAGAATAATAATAACGCCTAAAATAAAGAAGGCAGAGAAAAAGGTACTAGCTTCATATTTTAATACAGACAACAAAATGTCCATAGACCCTGCATATCGCGTTAGTTTGAGGGCGCGAATAAGACGTAGAGACCGTAAAATCAATAAATCATCGGTCATAAAAAAGCCCAATAAAAAGGGCAAGATAGCAAGAAGGTCAATAATTGCCATCGGGCTTATCATATAACGTAGGCGGACTTTTAAATTGCTGACACCTTCATCTTTATTACCCTCAGGAGCCATCCATACTCTTAAAATGTAATCAATAATAAAGAAGCTGAATGCAAAGGTTTCAAAAATACTGAATGCATTTTGATAAGTTTCAGCTAAGTTTTTATCCGACTCTAAGATAACAGCAATAACGCTGCTGATTATTAACAAAATAAGAAATAAGTTGATGGCAAATCCTAGCTTTCCACCACCTTGGTGTTCCAAAATTTGATACGTTTTTTGTCTTAAATTCATCATAATTTAAAGCTTTTAGAGAAACATAGATTAAAAGTGCAACGATTTAGTGACTATACTCGTATAGAGAAGTAGTAGTTTTTATGGGGATCATTAAATTAACTATAGTAGTACCGCTTATGAAACGTAAGATAAATAATCCAGAAATACAATCTGCTCCAACAGAACAACGCCTACTTATGTTGTGGAATCGCTTTGGTAGCAATACTGCGGGGCGCTGGTTATTCAATCGTTTATTAAGTCGAGCAGTACCGTACTCTGGGTCTATCCATCCTGAAATACAAAAATTGACTCCAGGATTTGTTGAGGTCTGTATAAAAGACCGTCGCAAAGTTAGAAATCATTTACATTGTATTCACGCCATAGCGTTGGCAAATTTAGGTGAGCTAGCTAGTGGTTTAGCCATGCTTTCCGCTTTGCCTCATTCAACAAAAGCCATTGTTACTCATATTGAAATGGAATATTTGAAAAAGGCACGAGGGAAGTTAACTGCTATAGGTCTTGCAGACCCTCCTGAAAACCTCACAACGTCTATTGATGTGTTAGTTCATGCCGAGATAAAAAACCAAGAAGGCATCATCGTTGCCGTTGCTCATGTTCTGTGGCGACTTGCACCAAGGGAGCCACGATGAATACATCAACGACACTCTCTCAAGCATTAATTAATGATGCGAATATTCGTGTGCCACTTATCTGTGGTCCAATGTACCCCTGCTCAAATGTGGAATTAGTGGCGGCAGCATCAGAAGCTGGGGCTTTAGGTGTTGTGCAACCTGTATCACTGACCTTTGTTGAAGGCTTAGACTTTAGAGAAGGCTTGCAAGCTATTGGTAAATTAACCGCTAAACCCATTGGCATGAATGTTCTTATCGAGAAATCATCTGCACGTTATCATCAAAAAATGTTGCAGTGGGTGGATATTGCATTGGAAGAGGGCGTACGTTTCTTTATCACCTCTTTGGGTAATCCTAACTGGTTAGTCGAGCGAGTATCCTCGGTTGGCGGTATTGTGTATCACGATGCAACAGAACGTAAGTGGGCGCAAAAGGCATTAGATGCTGGTGTTGATGGCTTAATCGCAGTCAATCAACGAGCAGGTGGGCATTTAGGCAATCGATCAAAAGAAGCGTTGCTGGATGAAATAGGGGGCTTAGGCTTACCTGTTGTGTGCGCGGGAGGTATTGGCAATGAAGCACAATATGCAGAAGCAATGCAGTTGGGCTATGCAGGTTGCCAGTTAGGAACGCGCTTTATAGCAACGCAAGAATGCACAGTGAGTGATGCCTATAAACAGGCGATTGTGAACGCAGATGAAAGCCAAATAGTTGCCAGTGAACGTATCACAGGTGTACCAGTATCGGTTATCAACACCTCTTATATCAAAAGGATGGGCGTGAAAGCTGGTAAGTTTTCTCAATGGATGCTAAAAGATAATAAGCGTAAGCATTGGATGAGATTATTTTTTACTATACGTTCAGCTTTTCAACTACGTCGTACCATGCAAGATAAAGAAGGCTCAAAAGATTTTTGGCAAGCAGGAAAGAGTGTTGCAGGAATAACAAAAATAGAAACTGTGGCGGATATTGTGAATCGCTTTGAAAAGGCCATTCAGCAAGAATAATGACTTAGGAGGATTTATGAATAAAATATGGTTAGAGCATTATCCCAAAGGTGTTCCCGCAGAAATTGATACCAGTGAATACCGTTCAATCGCTGATTTATTTCATCAATGTGTGGGTAAATTTCGCGACCTTCCCGCGTATTCCAACTTTGGTAAAACGATTACTTATGATGATTTAGATCGCATGAGTCGAGATTTTGCGGCTTATTTAAGTTCTGAACTAGGGCTGAAAAAAGGTGACCGTGTTGCCATTATGATGCCTAATTTATTGCAGTATCCAATCGTGCTATTTGGCATATTAAGAGCAGGCTTAGTTGTTGTAAATACCAATCCGCTGTATACCGAACGTGAATTAGAACATCAATTGACAGATGCAGGCTGTGAAGCAATCATCATTCTTGAAAATTTCGCCCACACTTTAGAAAAAGTTTTACCAAAAACCGCCATCAAAACAGTCATCACTACACGCATTGGCGATATGCTTGATTTTCCTAAATCAATGTTAATAAACTTTGTTATTAAACATATCAAAAAAATGGTACCTGCTTTTAATCTCCCTAAGGCCGTTGCGCTAAAAGAGGTGCTAAAAAAAGGTAGCCAACTACCCCATCAAGATGCCGAATTAGAACATGAAGATATTGCTTTTTTACAATACACAGGAGGAACAACAGGTGTTGCCAAAGGCGCAGTATTAACGCACAAAAATATGGTTGCCAACCTTTTACAAGCGCACGCATGGGCCGCTGCCGATTTAAAAGAAGGCAAAGAAACCATTATTACCGCTTTACCGCTTTATCATATTTTTTCATTAACGGCGAATGCATTATTTTCCATGAAAATGGGAGCAAACAGCGTCTTAATTACCAACCCGCGTGACTATGCAGGCTTTATAAAAGAACTAAGAAAAGTAAATTTTTCTTATATTACAGGGGTAAACACGCTGTTTAATAAGTTACTAAATACCCCAGGGTTTGATCAGTTAGATTTTAGCCACTTAAAAGTCACCCTAGGCAGTGGAATGGCAGTTCAACGAGCCGTTGCAGATGAGTGGAATAAAATCACAGGTGTCCCCTTAATTGAAGCCTATGGGCTAACAGAAACTTCACCCGCTGCCTGTGTCAACCCACTAGATATTGCAGAATATACAGGCATGATAGGTCAACCAATATCATCAACTGAAGTTTCTATTCGTGATGATGATGGCAATCACGTTGCTTTAGGTGAACGTGGTGAACTATGGATACGTGGCCCACAAGTTATGCGTGGCTATTGGAAACGCCCAGAAGAAACAGCCAAGGTGCTAACTGATGATGGTTGGTTAAAAACGGGGGATGTTGCCATTATGAATGAAGCAGGCAGTTGTAAAATTGTCGATCGTATAAAAGACATGATCATCGTATCAGGCTTTAATGTTTATCCCAATGAAATAGAAGACGTGATAGCACTGCACCCTAAAGTGTTAGAAGTAGGCGTAATTGGAATCCTAGATGAGACGTGTGGAGAAGCAGTAAAAGTATTCGCCGTAAAAAAAGACGCATCATTAAATGAAGCTGAGCTAATAGCCTACTGCAAAGAAAATCTAACAGCCTACAAACGACCAAAAATTATTGTTTTTATTGATGAATTACCAAAGACAAATATTGGTAAGGTCTTGCGTCGAGAATTGCGGGATATGTGATTGTTTTTTATAAGTCCGCCCTTCGGCTCCGCTCAGGGAGCTAGTACCGACAGCCCTCAAGATAAGTTCCCTGAGCGGAACTGAAGAGACGACTTAATAAGCACTATTTTTGCGAAAGTATGTGCGTTAACAACCCTTCAGAAGCCGCCTCAACCATCTTAAATACATTCTCAAAGCCATTCCCGCCACCATAATACGGATCAGGAACATCGTTATTATCCCAATCAGGTGCAAACTCCATAAAGCGATACACTTTATCTTCTAAGTCAGTAGGAGCGAGTTGTTTTAAATCATGATAGTTCGAGCTATCCATTGCGATCACATAATCAAAGTTCTCAAAATCAGAGATTTTAACTTTCCGCGCACGTTGCTGAGAAATATCCACACCATAGCTTTTGGACGTGGCTTGAGAGCGCGGGTCAGGTGACTCGCCTACATGATAAGCATGTGTACCCGCTGAGTCGGTAAAGATTTTATCACTTAAACCTTTTGACTCGACCAACTGCTCAAAAACACCGTGAGCAGTTGGGGAGCGGCAGATGTTGCCCATGCAAACGAATAAAACTCTTTCTTTATTGTTATTAATCAATTATTTATACCTTAATTAAAATAGTTTAAAATAGTGTGATACGTACAGGTAGCGACTATATGAAACAAGTACATACAGCGTTTTTTACAGAAGATTATATCTTATTTTGCTTTGCTATATAAACCCAAGCCGTTAACGCCTCTTTCAATACGAATTTCTTGCTGTTCATCACTATCTAGCCATTCATTAAAATCAGCAAAATACTCATATTCAAAATGATCATCATCGTCACAGCAGATTTTATGTTGAGTTGCCGACATGCGGTTAATTCACCGCCTGTTTAACAATGGCATCGGCTAGCTGGGTTTGGATGGTTTGGACTTGGTTTAGATTGGCTTTTAGGGCGTCGCATAGGGTTAGGAGTTCGTTTACTTTGGTTACTATTCGGTGTTGTTCTTCAGTCGGTGGTAGCGACAACAATAAGGAACCAATATGTTTCTGGTTAACCGTTTTTTGTCCCGCAGTACTAATAAATAAATCACTAATACTTGCTCTTACTAGAGATGATAAGCCAATTAACTGTAAATAACTTGGAGCCATAACCTCTATAGGAAAACGCATTCGTATAAAATGATCACAATAGGATGGCATCATGACTCTTTTCACATAAAACAAATCTACCAACAATATCAGCACTACCATTTACACGAATAATTAATATATCGTCTTTTCTTAACGTATGCCTATCTATAGTTGATTCAGCTATTAAAAGACTTCTAGTATCTTTGAGTGATATAGACCAATTTTTAATATCAGCTAACCTTAAAACAATTATTTCTTTCCCTTCCTTATCTCCTCTACTGGAAGCCCCATTTTGAAAGCTAGGTAGCAAATGAACTAATTTTACCCATTCCCAACCATCAGGCAATCCAAACGGCTTTTCATCCTCTTCAGTCTCAGACAATGCTTTGTATTTTTTAATCTTACATTAATCTTACAAAGGTATTATAGAGAAAATAAGTTACGACTATAATATTGATTATTGAGTTAGAAATACCCATAGACCACTTGCATATGATAGTGCGTGGAGTTCCTAAAATGTCCCCAAGTGATGTTATGCAGATTATAAAGAGTTTTTCTGCGAGAGAGTTCTTTCGTCGTTATCCTGACATAGGGGGCTGTGCAGATATTGAAATATTCTTGATTTTTAATTTCATTTGTGTTTTTTTTAGACATACTTAGTTTAAGGGTATCTCCTTACACGCAAGTCTGTCGCTTATTAAAAATCAATAGCTTAGAGTGGTGGTGAATATTTGCCATTATTGCTAAATAACCGTTTTTACTTCTATTGTAAATACGTAACTTATTGATTATTAAATAATATATGGTGCTTTTGTGCAAGGAGATGAATTAAGGGTGTCTAAATTATTCAACAAACACGGGCTAATATTATGTCGATATTAAAATTTCTGAGTGGATTGCTATTCATGTTTTTACTTTCTTCCTGCGGAGTAAGTAATAAAACGGATGATAACTCAGAAAAACCTGATGTGCTCATAAAGGGTGTCTTGATTGACAGCATAATACAAGGAGTTCTGTATAACGGCGGTAGTAAATCCACTACAGGGGTGACCGATAAAAATGGCTTGTTTAGTTATATGGAAGGTAAAGAAGTTTGTTTTTATATTGGTAAGCTTTTTTTGGGTTGTACTCACCCTATCGACAGACCTGATCAATTAACTGATCTTTTAGCTGAGAAAATAGTTAGCCCATTAAGTCTAATGGAAGCAGGCGATGATTTGAGTAATCCTCAAGCTATTAATCTAGTTAGGCTTTTTCTCACTTTAGATAATGATCATAATCCTGATAATGGTATTCAAATAGATGTTAGGCTAAATAATTTACTGAATATTACCACTCTTTCTTTCAGCGACCCTTTTAGTCCTCAAATAGTATTGGATGCTGCAAAAGTTATAACAGGTGATAGTTACGACCTTGTAGGTAAGGATGAAGCAAAAAATCATTTGTGTAACTCATTAAAAAGAGATAATTGCGGAACTGGAACTGGAACTGGAACTGGAACTGGAACTGGAACTGG
>DQSN01000183.1 GCA_015663245.1 Leucothrix mucor | reverse complement strand
ATAAATTCATACTTCTGTATCGATAAGACTTATATATCAGGTAGTGAGAAAACCTAACAATTTCCTACAAAATTACAACAATGAAGTTCTTGTATCTTTTGTGGCTATCCATAACACTTTGCTTATGTCAGAAAATACACAAATAACCTATCACACCCTTTTGCTTGTCGAAGATGATAAGCGCCTATCCGCTGTTGTTGTCGAGTATTTAGAGAAGCAAGGTTTGAAAGTCGAGGTAGAGTATAGAGGTGATACTGCGGTAGAGCGTATTCTGAGTCTACAACCTGATTTGGTGATTTTAGATTTAATGCTACCAGGTTTGGATGGTTTAGAAGTTTGTAAACAAGTGCGTCAACAGTACGATAAACCCATTTTGATGTTAACGGCACGAGATGAAGATTTTGACCAAGTGGTTGGTTTGGAGTTGGGTGCAGATGACTATGTAATTAAGCCCGTGCAACCGCGGGTGTTACTGGCTCGAATCCGTACACTATTACGCCGTATCCAGCATTCTTCTACATCAACCATCGAACAAGTGAGCCAGCTGAATTTTGGTGCACTTAGCATCAATCACAGCGATAGAACGGTTACTTTAAAGCAACAAGAGCTTGTATTAACGACCATTGAGTTTGATTTTCTGTGGTTTTTAGCCAGTCATGCAGGTGAGATTTTGAGTCGAGATGCTATTTTCACTGCGCTCTCTGGTATTGAATACGATGGCTTGGATCGATCTGTTGATATTCGGATTTCTCGTCTGCGTAAATTATTAGAGCAAGACCCCAGCAAACCCCAAGGTATTAAAACAGTACGTGGACAAGGCTATTTATTTGTTGCTAAAGGTTGGGGTCATTGTGATTAAGTTTTTTGTCACTTTGTACCTCACTTTTTTTGGTGGGTTGATTATCAGTATTATAGCGGTACTTGCGCTACTCGGTGGTATTACTGAGTCGGTTAAAACCCCAGAGCTGACCGAAAGAACCTTCGCAGGCACCTTTAGTTTGCTCAATCAATCTGTAGAAGGTCTCAACCAAGCACAGCTAAATGCCAAGGTGACGGAATATAAAAAACACTTTCCATCCTTATTTGAGCTTTTAGAGTTAGAGTCTATTCAGCCCACTGCTGAGGAATATGCGCTTTTCAAGCACTCTAAAATTGTGAGCCGAGTGGATGAAACAGAAGAAAAGCTAAAGCTGGCTGATGATGAAGATAGTGTTACTTTGCACTATTACCAACTACCTGAGCCCTTTCAAACAAAAATGTGGCAAACAAATTCAGACTTTGATGTCACTATCAATCAGTGGATGAAGATCACCATTACAGGGAATCAAATGGTGAAAGGAATGTTCTATCTCGCCGAGCAAGGTTTTTATAATAAGCCAGAATCCGAGTGGCAACATCATTTGCGTAAACTACAACAATTACAACAATTTCCAGTACGTCTTGTAAAATTAGATGATGCAAAGATAAGTGCAAGTGATTTAAAGGATATAAAGCAAGGTGATATAGTTAATATTACCCAAGGGCTTCGTTTAGTCAGCTTTGCACATCGTATTGATCATTCACCTTATATACTCATCTTTGAAGTCGCGGAAGTGCCTTTATTACTTTACAACATGCTTTATATTTTGATACTTGCAATAGCGTTAGTGATTGCTATACCTGTCTTTCTTTGGGTGTGGCCGCTCTGGCGTAACTTGAGCCAGTTGCAATCTGCCGCAGAGAGTTTTGGCGCAGGAGAATATGCCACTCGCGTACCGCAGAGTAAATACTCACGACTCGCCAGCCTATCATCAGCTTTTAATGCAATGGCAGAACGTACCCAGCGTAGTATTGATTCGCACAAAGAGCTAACTTCCGCAGTCTCTCACGAGCTACGCACCCCCGTTGCCAGAATGCGTTTCTCCCTAGAAATGCTCTCAGCCAATGATAATCAGCAAGATAAAAAGCGCTACATCGAAGACATTAATACCGATATAGAGGAGCTAGATTTATTGCTTGGCGAGCTTCTCACCTACGCTCGTTTTGATCGAGATAGTGGCAACATGACGTTTCAATCGCAAAATATCACCACATGGTTAAGTGATAGCATGGAGCGTCTACAACCGCTGGCAAACAAGATGCAACTAGATTATAAAATTGAGAATATTAGTACAAAGGAAATGGCAACATTTGAGCCGAGACTCATGTCACGCGTACTCGATAATCTAGTGCAGAATGCACTACGCTATGCCAACACCACCGTGCGAGTGAGCCTGAGTAAAGATCATCAAAACTATATTTTGAGTGTTGAAGATGATGGTATAGGTATTGCCGAAGATGAGCGTGAAAAACTATTTGATGCCTTCTCGCGAATTGATAGCAGTAGAGATCGTAGCTCAGGCGGCTTTGGATTAGGGTTAGCCATCGCCAAGCGCATAGTGAAAGGGCATCAAGGGACGATTAGTGTTGATGACTCTGATTTGGGTGGGGCTGGGTTTATGGTGCGATGGTTGGTTTTATAGAATATTAGCTTCATCAGGCAACGCATTAATAAATATATCAAAGCTAGTATTTTGAGGGATAATAGTCATTAGTTTTTTATGCTTAAGAAAAGGTCTACTTAGCTCATCATATTTTCGATAGGTTTTCTCAACGCTTATAGCTTTAGATTCTCGTTTTAGAGCATCGTAACAAGAAACTATTTTTTCCTTCTTATAGGTACGATAGAGGGGTAATAACCAGCACTCTAAAGAGTGAACAGAAATTGCGAAGATGATTTTTTCTTTGTGACCTTCATAAAAATCTTCCTTGCTATCAATTTGAGAAATTAAGCGTTGGGCTACTCGTCCAACAAATTCTTCAATAGAGTCCATTGTTTGTGATACAGCAAAATTTGGATGATCTGACACATCAGTATCAATCTGAATAATCACATACTCATTGTTTACTACATCATCACGAAAGCGTTTTTCACTAAGGTACTCAAGTAACATTTCCCAGCCACCAAACTCGCCTTCTTTTTGTTTCTGTGTGGTTGCGTCATAAGGTGGTTGTAGAGGTGAAATATCTTCATCAAGGTTGTTATCCTTGTAGAAACCACACAAAATATTTTCAATAACAATCTGATCTGTGATGCCCTCACACGCTAATGCAAACTTTGCCATTTAAAAACCCTTGGGTAATCCGCCTAAGTAACCGCGTAAAAAAGCTTCGGATAATAAAAGAGGCTCATCATCGGATGACTTTGGTTTGTTGTCAGCAGTAATTTGCTTCATGCGGGTATGACCTAATTTATTACGTGAAACAACAAATAATTTTTGCTCTTCATCGTTTAGGTCAATGCCATCTAAGATGGCTGGGTTATGGGTGGTTAGAAAGATTTGTTTATCATATTTTTTGGCAAGCTTTGCGATGATAAGCATTAGCTTAGTGCAGAGCTTAGGGTTTAGAGAAGCATCTATATTGTCGATAGCAAAAGCCTTAGGAGTTTCTTTAGCGACAATAAGAGTGATGTAGAAGAGAATAAATAAAAAACCTTCATTAGCACTACGTTGGTCTATTTCTTTGTAGAGGTATTTGTCTTTTATGACTACCTTGTCTTCACCTGAGGATATGTCAGTAGGAATTTTTATATCTTCAAACCAGCTGAAGAGTTGTAAAGACTCTATAATGGTATTGATATAGCTATTGTCTTCATAGTTGTTTATTGCTTTTAACAATCTAAGAAGACCTTCTCCATTAATCCCTAATGGCTCTATTTGCCCTTCTTTATAAAAATTTCTTAATGCAGTATTTTCAGGAGAATATGTAATAAAGTTTTCAACCTTATAGCTAGGCTTCTTATCTAGTTTAAGCATAAGATCTTGAATTTTATCATTAATTTCCTCGCTTTTTTGTTTGGAGTCTTCTGAAAGGTAGTCAGACAAATTATTCAGTAAATCATTAATGTATTCATCCGATTTGAAATTTTTTGACTTCCATTGCGAATGATTAGTGTTATTTAAAAGGAACTTAGTATGGTTAAATAAAAACGCCCTTCTTTCATTATTTAGAACAATACCTATCTTAATATCTCTATTTTTATCCTCTTCACTAAATGCACTACACATCAAAGTAGGATGAGTTACCCTAATACCACGAGAAACTAAAAATTCATTATCCAGTTTATTTGAATCACTAGCAGATACAAACACCAAAGCCTCAAGCAAATTACTCTTCCCTGAACCATTCTCACCAATAAATAGATTAATTCTACCTGTCTTAATCTTCAAATCATAAATGGACTTAAAGTTTTGGATATGAACTTCTTCAATCATGGCTTGCTACTCCTCACCCGCCAACAACGCCCCAACAAACTCATAAGCATCAAATTCTTGCAAGTCATCAATGCTTTCACCCACGCCAATAAAGCGTACGGGTATTTTAGCTTTCTCTGCTATCGCAAATAAGATGCCACCTTTCGCCGTACCATCTAATTTAGTCACGGTAATACCTGTCACCCCAATTGCAGCATCAAACTCTTTCGCTTGGGCTAGGGCATTTTGTCCGATGCTGGCATCAATAATCAACATCACTTCATGGGGGGCTTCTGGGTCGATTTTTTGCATGACACGTTTTACTTTTTTCAATTCTTCCATCAAGTTGTCTTGGGTGTGTAAGCGTCCTGCGGTGTCGGCCAGAAGTATGTCTACGCCACGTGCTTTGGCAGATTCCATTGCATCATAAATAACCGATGCGCTGTCTGCACCTGTGCCTTGGGCGATAACGGGAATATCATTGCGCTCTCCCCAAACTTGTAACTGCTCAACGGCGGCGGCGCGGAAGGTGTCGCCTGCGGCTAACATCACCGATTTTCCTTGGCTTTGATATTGCTTGGCGAGTTTGCCTATAGTGGTGGTTTTGCCTGCGCCATTAATGCCTATCATTAAGATAACGGTGGGATGATGGTCGGGGTTGATTTCTAATGGCGTAGAGACAGGGCGTAATATTTTAATCATCACCTTGTACATGGCTTGCATTAAGGCATCGATATTTTCTAATTCTTTGCGTTTGACTTTCTCGGTGAGTTTATCGATGATTTTCATGGTGGCTTCCATGCCTACGTCTGCCATCAATAGACGTGTTTCTAGCTCTTCAAGTACTTCATCATCAATCTGTTTTTCACCTAAAACTGCGGTGCTGATACCTTCGGTTAAGGAGTTGCCTGTACGTGATAAACCTTGCTTTAAACGGGCAAATAAGCCTGATTTTTTTATATCACCCTTGGGTTTTTCGACAATTAATTCACGGTTTTGCTTGGTTTCTATAGGTGCAGCTTTGGGGGCGCTAGGTTCAGGTATTTCCACTACAGGAGCCTGTTCAACCGTCTCTACCACAGGTGGTTCTTCGATTTTTTCGACAGCTTTTTCTGTTATTTTTTCTTCTAATACTTCTGCTTGTGGCTTTTTTTTCTTAAAAATGCGAAACATCGTTTATACTCTGAGGTATTACTAAAAATTAAAAATAGACTAAATCAATGACTCGAATAATATCACGCAGCATCCTGCTTGTAGCAGTTCTTTTTCTTCCTTCGGCTGCATTTGCCAAGAAAGCACCTAATCCAAGCCCTGAAACCAGCGCTAAAGTCCATGAAATGATGTTGGATAATGGCATGAAGGTGCTGATCAAGCAGGACAAGCGCGCACCTATTGCGGTGTTGCAACTTTGGTATCGTGTGGGGACTAGTTATGAGCATGAGGGAATTACAGGTTTATCTCACGCGTTAGAGCATATGATGTTTAAAGGTACTAAAACTTCACCATCGGGACAGTTTGAAGAGATATTATCTGAGAATGGCGCACGTAATAATGCGTTCACCTCGCAAGATTACACTGCCTATTATGAAGTCATTGCTAAAGATCGTATTGAGGTCGCGTTTAAGCTTGAAGCTGATCGCATGAACAATCTGGTGTTAGATGGGGAAGAGTTTAAAAAAGAGATCGAGGTAGTCAAAGAAGAACGCCGTATGCGTACAGATGATAACCCTGTGTCATCAATGCGTGAGCAGTTTAATGCTGTTGCTTTTATGAATAGCCCTTATCGCGCCCCAGTGATCGGTTGGATGGTCGATTTAGATACTATGCGCTTAGAAGATTTACGTGATTGGTATAAAAAATGGTATGCACCGAATAACGCTACTTTGGTCGTCGTTGGTGATGTTGATCCTGAAAATATCAAAGCACTCGCTAAAAAATACTTTGCTAAGATTCCTAAAAGCGAATTGCCAGTCGTAAAGCTTCGTACCGAAGTTAAGCAATTTGGTGAGCGTTATTTGCAAGTTAAACTACCTGCCAAAGTTCCAAGTTTAAGAATGGGGTTTAAAACCCCTGGGATGATTGATGCGATTGGTGACAAAGCGACGGTCAAAAAATGGGAGCCTTATGCTTTAGAAGTGTTAGCGACCATTCTCGATGGCGGTAGTAGTGCACGTTTGTCAAAAAATCTCATTCGCGGACAAGAAATAGCAGTTGGTGCGGGCGCTGGTTACTATGGTTATGGGCGTTTACCTAATCTGTTTGTGATGACAGGAACACCTGCCAAAGGCACTACGGCCATGCAGCTAAAAGATGCTTTGCTCAAAGAGATCAAAACACTGCAAGAAACATTAGTAACGGCTGATGAGTTAAAGCGTGTGAAAGCACAGGTTATCGCTTCTGAGGTTTATGAGCGTGACTCGATTGAGCATATCGCAACGCTATTAGGCTCGCTGGAGGCTACAGGTATCGGTCATCAACTAATGGATGAATATGTGCCACAGATATTAGCGGTCACGCCTGAGCAAATCCAAACGGTGGCTAAGAAATATTTAATCAATGACCAACTAACCGTTGCCGAACTTATCCCACAAGACCTTAAGTCATCAGAAAAACCAGAAGCAGGGAAAGCAAAATGATAAAAATAAAAAAACTTCCAATCAGTATAGGTTTATTTGTATTTACTTTAGTGCTGAATAGCGTTGTCGTTGCTGGCCCTAAAATTCAACATTGGATGAGTGATAATGGCTTGGCGGTGTATTACGTTCACGTCCCTGAGTTACCGATGATGGATTTACGTTTAACCTTTGATGCAGGCAGCGCACGAGATGGCAAGAAGCTAGGGGTTGCAGGCATGACCGTGGCAATGTTGGATAAAGGTACAAAAACATTAAATGCCAACCAAGTAGCAGAAGCATTTGAATCGGTGGGAGCAAACTTCTCTGCGGGTTCTGCGCGAGATATGGCATGGATTACCTTGCGCACATTGACTTTAAAAGAAGAGCAAGGCACAGCTCTAAAAACATGGCTTGATGTCATCAAAAATGTAGCTTTTCCAGAGAAAGACTTTGAGCGTTTAGTAAAACAAGCCTTAGTCGGGCTGGAAGCTGAAAAGCAAAGCCCCGCTGCGATTGCCAATAAAGCATTTTATAAGAACCTCTATGGTAACCATCCCTATGCTAAGCCACAAAATGGCACGGAAGAAACGGTTAAAGCGATGCATATTGAAGACTTAAAGTCTTATTACTCACGTTACTTTGTGGCTAAGAATGGACAGTTATCAATAGTAGGCTCTATTGATAGGACGCAGGCGGAAGTGTTGGCAAAACAAGTGGCTTCTGTTTTATCAGCAGGTGCTAAAGCGGCGGCTATTCCAGAGGTTAAGCCTTTAGAAAAATCCGAAGTCATACGCATTGAGTTTCCATCATCACAATCACATATTATGATTGGACAACCTGGTACAAAACGTGGAGATAAAGATTACTTTGCGCTGTACTTGGGTAATCATGGATTAGGTGGCAGTGGCTTTACCTCACGTTTAATGAAGGAGGTTCGTGTAAAACGTGGTTTGTCTTATAGTGTATATAGCTACTTTATTTCGATGCGTGAACAAGGGCCGTTTTTATTGGGCTTACAGACCAAAAACTCACAAGTGGATGAGGCGATAAAGGTAGCGGGAGATGTTGTTAAAACCTTCCAGAAGGATGGGCCAAGTGAAGAGCAACTCAAAGCATCTAAAACCAATATCACAGGTGGCTTTCCATTAAGAACCGCCAGTAATGATGATATTATTGGCTATATTGCCATGATTGGTTTTTATGGTTTACCACTGAACTATCTTGATACGTTTACCAGTACTATCGACAAAATAAGCCGTAAAGAGGTCATGGATGCTTACACGCGACGCTTACATCCTGATAAGTTCTTAACAGTGATTGTGGGCAAAAAAGAAGCTCAGGTAAAAGCAGAAGAAAAGAAAGATAAAACGATGGCTGATGCGAAAAAATAGTAGAAAGGGCAAAGCCAGTAGTAATACCCTGCGTATTATTGGAGGCAATTGGCGAAGTCGTAAACTAAATTTTATCTCTGTCGAAGGCTTGCGTCCAACGCCTGATCGAGTGCGTGAAACGCTATTTAACTGGCTGCAAGCGGATATTGCTAATGCACGATGCTTAGACTTGTTTGCAGGTAGTGGTGCGTTGGGTTTAGAAGCATTCTCGCGGGGAGCCTCATCAGTAGTATTTGTTGAAAAACACCGTGCGGTCGCAAAACAGTTAGGACAAAATTTAGTTCTATTAAATGCTGAGTGTAATGTCGAAAACACTGATGCTGAAAGCTACTTATCAAAGGCGGGAGAATTCTTTGATATTATTTTTCTCGACCCACCTTTTCGTAAAAATTATTTGCCAAAAATACTGGATGGTATTATCAAGCAATCATTATTGAAGCCAAGTGGATTGATCTATTTGGAACATGAAGCCGAGGAAGGTTATAATTGGCAGAAGTGGGGCTTAGTTGAATTAAAATCAACCCAAGCAGGGCAGGTGAAAAGTACACTTTTATCATATAAGTAAGTTCTATTCATCATTATTAATAAGGATATTTCAAGTAAAGTTGGTGGGGGCACTGCTTGTTGGAACTTCCTAGCAGGAGCAACCTTATGAAAAAAATACTATTACTAATCCTATTTATGATAGGTCTGACTGCTTGTGGCGGTGGAAGTAGCAGCACGAGTAATTTAACGGATAACGCGCTTCATACCTTTGATGGTACATGGCAAAGTGCCTGTGAATATGATGCAGACTTTAACGAATCTGAAATTTTGTTAATTATCCTCAGTGGCAATAATATGGGAGTTGGTATCACAATTTATCCAACTTCTGATTGCTCTGGTTTAGAAAGTGTGACGATTCAAAAGAGTTTTCCAATTAGGTATTCAGGTGAGTATGCAGCGTCTACTTGTATCGCTGAAAAAATTGACTTTGATATAGCAGACATGACCGACGCTGAAATTAAAAGCGCCAAAGATTCTGAGTTACCACTTTATAATCTTATGTGTATTGACGCAGAAGGAAAGTTGCGTGGTGGTAATATAACTGACACATTAGATGGCACAACAGCAGAAAAACGTCCTAAGGAAATGGATATGAGTGGTGCTGGTTTAACAAGGCAATAGTTGTACCCTTTGACCTTGTTAAGGCAGCCGTTTATAACAAAGACCACTTAGCCCCGCCTAAGTCTCAGGTTGGCTTTCAGGGTATATAGATTTCTTAGAATTAATTCAGCTCAATACCATTGGTGTTATAAATTCAAATCGAGGTATCAAATGAAACCTTCCCTTCTTAAACGAGTTTGTTGGGGGAATACTTTATTCTTCATCATGGTTGCATGTTTATTTGTAGTCACTTTGTTGAGTAGTTGTGGCACAAAAGGTGATCTTTATATCCCTGATAGTTCTACAAAATCACCCGTTAAAAATATCACCAAGGATTAAACCTTATGGATTACTTCGATTATAAAAATAATCAATTATTTGCTGAAGATGTTGCAGTACAAGATATAGCGAAGCAACATGGTACTCCTTGTTATATCTATTCCCGTAAAACATTAGAGCGTCATTGGAATGCTTTTAATGATGCCTTTGGTGGTCATCAACATTTGATTTGCTACTCCGTTAAAGCTTGTTCAAATATTGCGATTCTTAATCTATTTGCAAAAATGGGCTCAGGCTTTGATATTGTTTCGATGGGTGAGTTAGAGCGTGTTTTAGCTGCAGGGGGTGACCCCAAGAAAGTT
>DQSN01000155.1 GCA_015663245.1 Leucothrix mucor | reverse complement strand
TCAAATTCGTTAAAGGGAACAACCATTTTCCTCATTTGATCATAAAACAGGCACTAATCAGCCAAATTTTCGCGACGCTTACCATTCTCGGACAGCCTCCTAGGAAGTCTCCAACTAAATTAATAGGATTCTTGCCACGTTTATTATACTAGAAAAATAAGAGTGATTATGAAAATTAAGAATAGCGCGTTTTTAACAGATTGCACTGACTATCATATAAAGGCAGTCCAATCAAAAGTAGAAATTAAAGCAAACCTAGAAAAAGTGATTAAAAATCTAGGCGAAGATAAAGCTAAAGCTTTTCTAGTGACAGCCAATCGTATGCTAGAAGACTCTGTAAATAATCTACGGTTAGGTATAGAAAAAAATGATGCAAACTTATGTGCGGAATATGCTCATAAACTAAAAGGCTCATCAAATTTATATGCAAGTAAAGCTTTGGTTGAGTTACTTGCTCAAACTACTAACGATTCTATACTTTTTTTGAGTTCTTCGGATAAGTGTCGTACTTTAAGCTGTGAATTTGAATTAGTCATGCGGCTGATTAGATCCCCAGAGTTACTCTTTAATGTGAAAAAACAGTGATAATTTTTTATGTGAAAAGTTTTAAATAAGAGCTTCCCCAAAATGATGTAATAATTCTTAATGCAGATAATCTTTTATATTGTGCCTGAGAAATATGCTGTCATAATATGGTTAACCTTGGGTTAAGGTTGGAGGGGAAATGAAAATATTAATATCTTATATCTTTTTTGGTTTGTGCTGACTACTCAAAGTATTGCCGCTGTTGTATTTCCAATAGGTGGTGGAAGTGAAACGCAAGAACAATATATTGTAGAGCTTAATTCAATCAGTTATTTTTATCGTTTAAGCATATATGATAGTAATCATATCTTATTAGACAGAAAAATTAACTTCACTCAAGGCAATGATTTAGATGCCTTTATCTTAGAGGGTGAAAATGGTGAACTCAAGGTGATGGTTGTTATGACCTTGGATGATTCTACGGACTCTTATGATGTTTTTAGCTTCGACGGTACTTTTCTCTCTACAGGCTCCTAAGAGAGGCTAGGATTGTATGATTCATAGTTGCTTAAAAATATTGATAATAATGACTTATACCTATCAATAACATCTTTTTCTTAAATATGTTGGATTCCATGCATGTGTCTAAATCAAACTTCTCCGAGCATTAAGCTTCTCATTATTGATGATGATGAGCTTTTGCAAGCTTATTGTGCCTTACTTTTTAAGGAGAATGGTTATAGCTGTGATCAGTTGTTGAATGGCGAAGATATTCAAAGCTACTTCTCCCTACAGACTAAAAAACCAGACTTGGTTTTATTAGATGTATTACTACCAGGGAAAAATGGATTTCACTGGCTGCAATGGCTGCATAAAGAATACCCTCAGCTTCCTGTCATTATGCTCACAGGTGAGAGTAGAGGGGAAGATAGAATACAAGGCTTGCAGTCAGGGGCAGTAGACTATGTGAATAAGCCCTTTAACTCGGAAGAACTACTTTTAAGAGTGCAAACGATGTTGCGTTTGCATGGTGTTATTGAGAATAAAAACCTAGTGTTTTTTGGTGCTTATTGTTTTGATTTAGCAACAAAAGAATTGAAGCGACAAGGTGAATTAGTTCATTTAACGGCAAATGAAAAGCATCTATTAACCCCTCTCTGTGAAAACTATGCCAAAACTGTTTTGCGAGAAGACCTAAGTAAAGTGATTGGCGTAGAGGAGTATCATCCCCTAGATCGTCGTATTGATGTGCATTTTAGTCGCTTACGAAATAAGTTGGATGGAAAACTTGGCAAGTCAAAATATATACATGTCGTTAGAAACAAAGGCTATTTTTTAAGATATTCGCAGTAACCGCAATTTTAAATATGTGCATCGGTTACTTGAGTAGGGTCGGTTTCGTAGCGTTATACCGACCCATACTTATCTACTTATTATCATCTGTCATCAGAAACGTAAGCTTTCGACAATAATCAGTAATATATTAAGAATTAATATTGCCACTAGTGGTGATAAATCCAGTGCGCCTATATTGGGTACAAATCGTCGAATAGGGCGCAAAATGGGTGTGGTTAAACTTTGTACGAGAGGTGCTACATGGTTGCCATGCGCACTGCCCACCCAGCTCATCACTGCTTGTATCAGTAGCGAAATAATATAAATCCAAATAACCACTTTGATTAAATCGATTAAAGATACAAACAAAATACTGATGATATTTACATTGCCAAGGACTACTAGTGATAATAAAACAATTTTAATTACCGTAAGCCCAAGTGCTAGCACAATCGCAGAGGTATCTAGTTTACCAATGGATGGAATAATACGACGCAAAGGAACTAACACAGGGTTGGTGACTTTTACTAAAAACTGGGAGAGGGGGTTGTAAAAATTAGCCCCTGCATACCCTAATAACATTCGTATAAGCACGGCGCCGATATAAAGTGAAAATAGTGTTTCTATCAGCAATGTGCCAATTTGTTGTAATACGTTCAATGGTAAAACCTCTCCTATTTACTTAATTCTTCTGAGCGTTGTGATGCTGCTAAAAGTGCGGTATCAAATAATTCGATTAAACCACCTTGGGTTAATTTCTCTAGTGCTGCCTCAGTAGTACCGCCTTTTGAGGTGACTTTGCGACGTAATTCTGCGGGATGATCCGAGCTTTCCAAAGCAAGTTTGGCGGCACCAAAAGCGGTTTGTAATACCAATTGTTGGGCATTTTCTGCGGATAAACCAAGGTTCTCTGCTGCTGCTTGCATGGCCTCCATCACCAAGAAAAAATAAGCGGGACCACTGCCAGATACTGCTGTCACTGCATTTAGCTTTTCTTCCTCATCAAACCAAATGGTGCTACCTACTGAGCGTAAAATGCTTTCAGCAAGGTTGCGTTGATCTTCTGAGACCAGCTCATTAGCGTATAAACCTGTAATACCCGCTTGCACCAAGGCAGGCGTGTTAGGCATGCAACGTACAACGGGTATGCCTAAATTCCCACCTAGCCATGCTGATAGATTACCCTCGGTAATGCCAGCAGCAATTGAAATAATCAAAGGCTGCAATTGTCGCACGGCATCTTGCAATGGCTCGCACACTTGTTGCATAAGTTGTGGTTTAACCGCAAGGATAACGGCATCGGCATCTTCAATGGCTTGTAGATTATTGCAATGGGTAACAACCTCTGGCCAAGCAGTGCTGATGACTTCTAATTGGTCTTCGAGGGGGTCGGCAACACAAATAGAAAGCGAGGTTTCATCTTTGATTAATCCTGCAATAAGACTTTGTGCCATATTGCCAGCACCTATGAATGTTATTTTTTTCATTGTATACACCTCATATTATCGATAATTAAGTCGGTGGGTATAATAAATCCAACAAAATTTCGACGTTTATTTTTGATATTTAAGGCACTGTTGAGGCGCATAGCAGGGCTACGCAACGATAACAATAACGCAAAAGATATGAAAAATAAACGAGCAAAATGTTAGGTTTATTGTGTCTATCTACTTATGACTCTTTGCGTAGCCCAAATATTGCCGTGCCCACTCTCACTATTGTTGCACCTTCCATAATGGCGGCTTTCATATCCGTACTCATGCCCATCGAGAGAGTATCTAAGACAATGTCTTTGGCAAGGTTATCTGTATTTAAACCTTCTTGTAAAACACGCACACTAGTAAAAACAGCACTCTGGCGGTCAAAATTTGCTTCTACTTCAGGAATGACCATTAAACCACGTAGAAGAATATTAGGAAGTTTAGCAACTTCCTCTACAAGTGTAGGTAATTCTTTCGCCGATATGCCCGACTTGCTTTCTTCATCACTAATATTGACTTGTAAGCAAATTGACAGCGGCGGCATTCCCTCAGGACGTTGCTCACTTAGGCGCTTGGCTATTTTAAGACGGTCAACCGTATGTACCCAGCTCGCAACGGCTGCTACCTGCTTAGTTTTATTGGATTGCAATGATCCGATAAAATGCCACTCAATATCTAAATCATGCAGTTCTTCTGCTTTGTCGAGCATTTCTTGTGCGTAGTTTTCACCAAACATGCGTTGCCCACAAGCGTATGCTTCACGTATTGAACTACTAGGATGAAGCTTACTAACAGCCAATAATTTCACGCTGTTTTCTTTACGGTCAGCGAGTTTAACGCTACGTGCAATGCTGTTGCCGATTATCTGGAGCTTATCACAAAGGCTTATCATCTATGTTACCCTGATCTCAATAAAAATAAGTAGATACCTGCATAATATTGCAAGATCTCTATCGTGTGTATTTGCTGAATATCGTTCAAAAACACACTGCTTTCCCACACATAATAATAATAAAAAAAAATTGCTATGGATATTACCCAATTACTTGCCTTTTCGGTAAAAAACAATGCCTCAGATTTACATATCTCAGCAGGTCAGCCACCTATTATACGTGTAGATGGTGATATGCGTCGTGTAAATTTACCTGTTCTTGATCATAAAGCTGTGCATAGCATGGTATATGACATCATGAATGACAAGCAGCGTAAATCATACGAAGAAAATTGGGAGACTGATTTTTCTTTTGAGATACCTGGTGTGGCACGTTTTCGTGTTAATGCCTTTAACCAAAACCGTGGTGCGGCAGCAGTATTTCGTACCATTCCTAGTAAAATATTATCGCTTGAAGACTTAAATGCTCCTTCAATCTTTAGAATGATTTCTGAAAAACCGCGTGGTTTAGTGCTGGTAACAGGACCAACGGGTTCAGGAAAGTCGACCACATTGGCAGCAATGGTTGATTATAAGAACAGAACAGAATATGGGCATATTCTCACCATAGAAGATCCGATTGAATTTGTGCATGAAAGTAAAAAGTGTCTTATCAACCAACGTGAAGTTCACCGTGACACACAAACTTTTGATGCGGCTTTACGCTCTGCCTTACGTGAAGACCCCGATACAATATTAGTGGGTGAAATGCGTGACTTAGAGACCATTCGTCTTGCGCTCAGTGCTGCGGAAACGGGACATTTAGTTTTTGGCACATTACATACAACCAGTGCTCCTAAGACAATCGATAGAATTGTTGATGTATTCCCAGCGGCAGAAAAAGACATGGTGCGCTCGATGATTTCTTCCTCGTTAGAGGCTGTCATCTCGCAAACCTTATTAAAGAAAACAGGTGGTGGACGTGTAGCTGCACATGAAATCATGTTAGGCACAGATGCTATCCGCAATATGATTAAAGAAAATAAATTAGCGCAGATGCGTTCGACGTTGCAAACCAGTGCAGGGGAAGGTATGCAAACAATGGATCAAAGCTTACAGAAGCTTATGGCACAAGGTTTAGTTTCTCGTGAAGTGGCACTAAAGAAAGCTGCAAACCCTGCTGCACTCTAATCCAAAAAAAACTTCCATAGGACTCAGGATTAAATAACTAACGAAACTTAACGTGCTTTTTTGTCCCAGCTTAAATAATCTAAAATCGTTGCGTAGAATGACTATGCGCCTC